>JBOFUD010000136.1:0-7044 GCA_051652385.1 Flavobacterium sp. | reverse complement strand
TTACTTTCCATTTTAAAGTAACCAACGCTTTTTAAAATCTAATCTCATAATTTAAAACAAATACAATAATGTTTCCAATTTCAATTAAAAATTTGTGTGTCGCTTCAGCTTTTGCCTTAAGCATCAACACCCTTTCGGCCCAAGATGGTCTGGTAAATTCATTAAAAATAAATGCTAGCGAAAAAAGCAAAGAGAGTTTCAAATTCAAAGAGGTGATCAATCTTGCCAATACCTCAGTAAAAAACCAAGGTTCTTCAGGAACGTGTTGGAGTTATTCTACCAATTCGTACTTAGAATCCGAAATGATTCGTTTAGGAAAACAACCGGTTGAATTGGCTCAGATTTTCTCGGCCCGTAATGCGTATATCGAAAAAGGGAAAAATTATGTGCGCATGCATGGAGCTGTGGCACTTGGTGATGGTGGCGCTTGTCATGATGTGATTAATATGTACCGAAAATATGGAGCCGTACCGCAAGAAGTATACACGGGATTGAATTACGGAACTACTAAAAACAAATTTGCCGAAATGGCGGCACTCACCGAAGGATTATTGGCTGCAATTGTTAAAAATCCAAATGGAGAACTAACTCCTAACTGGGAAAAAGCATACACCGCCGTGATCGATTCTTATTTAGGAGAAGCGCCAAAAAACTTCAATTACAAAGGGAAAAATTACACCCCACAATCGTTTGCCAGTGAAGTGGTGGGAATTAACCCCGACGAATACATCGAAATATCCTCATTTACAGACGCTCCTTATTACACCAAAACAATGTTAATGGTGCCTGATAATTGGTCTTTTGATTTAGTTTACAATGTAAAGATGGACGAAATGACCGACATCATCGATCTGGCTTTGAAAAAAGGGTTTACCGTGGCTTGGGCCTCTGATGTTAGCGAAAAAAGCTTTAGTTGGAAAAATGGTATTGCCTATGTTCCCACCAAAAAAATGGACGAAATGAGCAGTGATGAAAAAGAAAACATGTTCAATGGACCAAAACCTGAGTTAGAAATTACGCCAGAATTGCGTCAAAAAGCATTTGATAATTACCAAACCACAGACGATCACGCCATGCATATCGTGGGACTTGCCAAAGATCAAACCGGTAAAGAATATTACATTGTAAAAAATTCTTGGGGAGCCACCAATGACTATAAAGGCTATTTGTATGTGAGTAAAAATTATGTAAAGTATAAAACCACCGCTTTTATGGTAAACAAAACAGCGCTATCTACTGATATCGCAAAGAAGTTAGGCGTTTAAAACTTTTTTTAAAACAAAAAAGGAGCTCGATTTTTATTTCGGGCTCCTTTTTTTTTTGAAGCATAAATTCACCACAAAAAAAAAGCGATTGTCAACAGTATTGCTACTGTTACAATCGCTTTATGCTTTATATAAATCCTCAGAATAAATTATTCTGGATCATTCATTTTAAAAGTATCCATAAATGCAGTGGTATAATCCCCAGCAATATAGCGTGGTTCATCCATTAATTGTCTATGAAAAGGAATGGTAGTTTTGATTCCTTCAATTACAAATTCGTCCAAAGCTCTTCGCATTTTGCTAATGGCTTCTTCTCTGGTTTGCGCGGTAGTAATCAACTTTGCAATCATAGAATCATAATTTGGCGGGATAGTGTATCCTGAATATACGTGAGTATCTAAACGAACTCCATGCCCACCTGGCATGTGCAAAGTGGTGATTTTTCCTGGAGAAGGACGGAAATCATTATAAGGGTCTTCCGCATTGATACGACATTCGATCGCGTGTAAATTTGGATAATAATTTTTTCCAGAAATAGGCACACCAGCCGCTACAAGAATTTGTTCCCGAATTAAGTCATAATCCACAACTTGTTCCGTAATTGGGTGCTCTACTTGGATACGAGTATTCATTTCCATAAAGTAGAAATTACGGTGTTTGTCTACTAAAAACTCAACCGTACCCGCTCCTTCATATTTGATATATTCGGCTGCTTTAACTGCAGCATTCCCCATTTTTTCACGTAACTCATCAGTCATAAATGGCGATGGCGTTTCTTCGGTCAATTTTTGGTGACGACGCTGTACTGAACAATCTCTTTCGGATAAGTGACAGGCTTTACCATAAGCATCTCCCACCACTTGAATTTCGATATGACGAGGTTCCTCAATAAGTTTTTCGAGATACATCCCATCATTACCAAAAGCAGCAGCCGATTCTTGACGAGCACTTTCCCATGCTTTCAATAAATCTTCTTGCTTCCAAACAGCACGCATTCCTTTTCCTCCACCTCCAGCGGTTGCTTTTAACATTACTGGATATCCAAATTCATTGGCCAATGTTTCAGCTTGTTCGTACGATTCAAGAATTCCAACTGAACCGGGTACACAAGGAACACCCGCCTCAATCATAGTGGCTTTAGCCGAAGCCTTATCTCCCATTCTATCAATCATCTCAGGAGCAGCGCCAATAAATTTGATTCCGTGCTCTTGACAAATTTTAGAAAATTTAGCATTTTCAGAAAGAAAACCGTATCCAGGATGAATAGCATCTGCATTGGTGATTTCGGCAGCAGCAATAATATTTGGCATTTTCAAATAGGACAAATTACTGGGTGCAGGTCCGATACAAACTGCTTCATCAGCAAACTTTACGTGCAAGCTATCTGCATCGACAGTCGAATAAACGGCTACCGTCTTGATACCCATTTCTTTGCACGTTCTAATAACCCTAAGAGCAATTTCGCCTCTATTTGCTATTAATATTTTTTTAAACATTTTCTTTTTTTTAAAAAATTAAAAAACAAATTCCAAATTCCAAATCAAAAAACGAGTAGTACTTTGGACATTGGAATTTCAAATTTTGGCGTTTAAATTATGATGGATCTACTAGGAATAACGGTTGGTCAAATTCTACTGGAGACATATCATCTACTAATATCTTAACAATTTTACCAGAGATTTCTGATTCAATTTCGTTAAAAAGTTTCATGGCTTCAATAACACAAAGCACATCACCTTTGGCAATTGTAGCTCCTACTTCCGCAAAAACAGGTTTATCTGGAGAAGGTTTTCTATAGAAAGTTCCAATGATTGGCGATTTAATAACAACAAATTTAGATTCCTCCTCTTTAGCTTGAGCCTCAGCCGATACGACAACTGGAGCAATTTGTGGAAGCACCGCTGGAGAAATAGCTGATTGAGCAGGCATTTGCTGCACATAAGTAGTTTCGGTAACGTTGCCTTCCAAAGTTGTTCTAATGGTGATTTTTACATCATCCATTTCCAACTTAACTTCAGCAACTCCAGAATTTGCTACAAATTTGATTAGGTTTTGAATTTCTTTTAAATCCATAATTGTTTTTTTTTAGTTTTATTTTATTTTGTATCGTAAGCCCATTTCAAATAAATAGAGCCCCAAGTAAATCCTCCTCCAAAGGCAGCAAATATAATATTATCGCCTTTTTTTAGTTTTTTTTCAAAATCGAAAAGTACAAGTGGTAAAGTAGCCGACGTTGTGTTTCCGTAACGCTCAATGTTGACCAAAACTTTTTCATCTTCCAAATTCATTCTATGGGCGGTGGCATCAATAATCCGTCTGTTGGCTTGATGAGGCACCAACCAATCTACGGTTTCATTTGATAAATTATTTCTTTGTAAAATAAAATCACTGGCATCCGCCATGTTGGTTACTGCATATTTGAAAACGGTTTTCCCGTCTTGAATGATATTATGTCTGTTTTCCTCAACAGTTTGCACCGAAGTTCCAAGGATAGAACCTCCTGCTGGAATTTTCAAAAAGTCACGACCAGCACCATCACTTCTTAAATATTCATCTTTCAAACCAAAACCTTCATAATTAGGTTCAAATAAAACCGCTCCTGCTCCGTCTCCGAAAATAATACAGGTCGCTCTATCCGTGTAATCAACAATAGAAGACATTTTATCGGCACCAATGAGCAATACTTTTTTGTACCGACCCGATTGCACATAGGCAGCCGCTGTAGACATTCCGAATAAAAAACTAGAACAAGCGGCTTGTAAATCGTAAGCAAAAGCATTGGTTGCGCCAATTGCTGTAGCAACATAAACTCCTGTAGAGGCCACGGGCATATCTGGCGTAGCTGTTGCCATAATGATCATATCAATTTCAAGAGGATCGATATTAGCTTTTGCGATTAAATCTTGAGCGGCTTTAATGGCCAAAAAAGAAGTGCCTTGCCCTTCTTCTTTTAAAATTCTTCTTTCTTTAATCCCTGTACGAGTAGTGATCCATTCATCGTTGGTATCTACCATGGTTTCCAGTACTTTGTTGGAAAGGACAAAGTCAGGAACATACCCTCCTACTGCGGTAATTGCTGCGGTAATTGCATTCATTGTCTAAACTATTTAAATCAATTATTGCAAATTGATTTTTAAATTAAAAGATCGGAAAATTACAAAATATATTCTAAACCTATTGTTTTGAAAATTCTTATTTACAAAAATTATAAACAATAAAAAAAACTCCCACAAAGTGAGAGTTCTATCATTTTCATTTAAAACGTATTAAGCAACAGCTGCAGACTTATCGATAACAACTTGTCCTCTGTAATACATTTTACCTTCATGCCAGTAAGCTCTGTGATACAAATGTGCTTCTCCTGTAATAGGACAAGTAGCGATTTGAGCTACAGTTGCTTTGTAATGTGTTCTTCTCTTATCTCTTCTTGTTTTCGAGATTTTTCTTTTAGGATGTGCCATTTTACTATATTATTTATCCGTTAATAGTTGCTTTAATTTGTCCCATCTTGGGTCAATATTGTCTTTATTCTGTTGTTCTAAATTCTTTTTTTCTTTTACTCCTTTTTTGACGGCCAATTCGTCAAGTTTCACTAAAGCCACTGACTGCAAAGTGCCCTCTTTTATGCCTGGATGCACACGTCTTAAGGGAACTGATAGCACAATTGATTCAAAAATATATTGTGCAACATCTATTTCAAATTCACCAAATGGCAAAATTAAAAGCTCTTCGTTATCATTGTTGAACGTTTCTCCAAAACGAACAATCAATTTAATATTACCTTTAATGGGTAAATCAAATTCTTCACCAGTTAGATCACAAGGTACCTGAATAGTGCCTTTGTGTTTAAAATCTAGCTCTAATAAATTGGCTTTTTTTTCTAAAAGCACCTTTACTTTGATCTCTGATTTTTCAAATTCATTAAAGTCAAAAATCTCAAAGAACGATTGATTGATTTGGTATTCAAATTGATGTTTTCCTAGCTTCAACCCCACAAATGGAATTATGAATTCTTTTCTGTTCTTCATCGCATCAAAATTTTCCCCAACATGGTGAGTACCTGAATCGGGGTGCAAAGATATAAAATTATTATAAAACTAATAATGTTATTTATCTTTTTTTGTTTATACCTGTTTTTCTTTTGTTTTTAGAGGATTAAGCGCCACCTCTTCATACTGTATTCTTGATTTATAGCTATCTATAGCCAAATAAACAGCCTCCTTAAAGGAAGTAAACTCAGCAAGATTTTTTCCTGCAATATCATAAGCGGTCCCGTGATCTGGAGATGTTCGTACTTTGTTAAGTCCCGCAGTATAATTTACTCCACGTCCAAAAGACAAGGTCTTAAACGGAATCAACCCTTGATCATGATATGCCGCAATTACAGCATCATACTTCTCATATTGATTGCTGCCAAAAAAACTATCTGCCGAAAAAGGACCAAAAACCAAAGTTCCTTTTTCAAATATTTTTTTTAAAGTAGGTTTTAGCAACACATCATCTTCAGAGCCGATAACACCTCCGTCGCCACAATGTGGATTCAACCCCAGTACAGCAATTTTAGGCTTGTTTATACTAAAATCTTTGATTAAAGATTGCTTTATGGTCTCAATTTTTCGAACAATCAACTCCTCTGTCAACTGCGAAGCTACCTCGTTTAGCGGCACGTGATCCGTTAACAATCCAACGCGTAAAGTATCACACACCATCAACATCAAGGCATCACCTTCCAATTCTTGAGCCAAATAATCAGTATGCCCTGGGAACTTAAAATGCTCCGATTGAATGTTGTATTTATTAATAGGAGCCGTTACCAAAACATCAACTACCCCTTCTTTTAAAGCCTTAGTAGCCGCAACGAAAGACTTTATAGCATACTCACCCACCTTGTCGTCATTTGAACCTAGATTTAAATCAATCCCTTCTTTCCACAAGTTAAAAACGTTGATTTTCCCTATAACTATCTGATCCAATCTATCTATTCCATGAATACTTGAGGTAGATTCGAAACTTTTTTTCAAAAAAGAAACAATTTTTACATTGGCAAAAATCACAGGGGTACAAAACTCTAACATTCTAGCATCTTCAAAAGTTTTCAGAATCACTTCGCTTCCAATACCGTTTAGATCTCCAATTGAAATTCCAACTATTATATTTTCTGCAGATTTATTCATGAGCTCCCGTTTTTTATTGCTAATTTTGAGCTGCAAATTTAGTAAAAAAAAACAAGAATGTTTACAGGAATTATAGAAACCCTTGGCTTGGTTCAAGAAATAAAAAAAGAGCAAAATAACCTTCAGCTCACCATCGCATCTAGCATAACATCAGAACTGAAGATTGACCAAAGTGTAGCTCACAACGGGATCTGCCTTACCGTAGTAGCAATTACCGATCACACTTATACGGTTACCGCAATTGACGAAACTGTTCAAAAAACCAACATTTCAAGCTGGAACATTCTAGACGAAATCAACTTAGAAAGAGCCATGAAACTGGGCGATCGACTGGACGGACACATCGTGCAAGGACATGTGGATCAAATCGCCACTTGTACAGAAGCCCACGAAACTTCTGGAAGCTGGCGCTACACTTTTGAATACGACACCACACTAAGCAATATTACCATTGAAAAAGGCTCGATAACCGTAAACGGTGTAAGTCTTACGGTAGTCAATTCGGAGAAAAACAAATTTAGCGTAGCTATTATACCGTACACACACGAGCACACCAACTTTCACAATTTTAAAGTTGGCACACTTGTCAATTTAGAATTTGATGT
>JBOFUD010000135.1:0-3190 GCA_051652385.1 Flavobacterium sp. | reverse complement strand
GTGGTGGGCGCTACAAAAGCTGAATATTTTGCAGAAATCCGTAAAATCATACCCGACAGTTTTATCTTGGTTCCGGGCGTTGGTGCGCAAGGAGGTAACCTTCAAGAAGTGTGTAAATACGGATTGAATAGCCAGGTTGGGTTGTTGATTAATTCTTCTCGTGCCATTATTTATGCTTCTAATAAGTGCGATTTTGCAGAGGTTGCAAGAATAGAAACTTTAAAAATGCAACAAGAAATGGAAGAAATTCTTAGTTTGCAGTAAAAAGTGTAAGGGTATAGGCATAAATTTTTCTGAATTTCACCGTCAAAACGGAGTAAACAGTATGAAGCAAGCAACGGATCAATTAGGTACTACTCACTTTTTTGCATCGACACCGCGTCGCATCGTTTCGCTAGTTCCCTCACAAAGCGAGTTGTTGTATGATTTAGGTTTAGAGGAGCAATTGGTTGGAATTACTAAATTTTGTGTACATCCAAAGCATTTATTAAAATCTAAGACAGTTATCGGAGGTACCAAACAAGTGCATTGGGATAAAATAAAAGCGCTACAACCCGATATTATAATTTGCAATAAAGAAGAGAATACCCAGGAAATTGTGCAAACGCTCTCGGTTATTGCTCCTGTTTGGGTGACTAATGTAGTGACCCTTTCGGATAATTTTCAGATGATTGCTGATTTTGGATTGCTTTTCGATAAAGAACGGGAGGCCGATGAGCTGAAACATCGTTTGCAGTTGGCTTTGACTGATTTTAACGTTTTTATGAAAACAATTCCAAATCAAAGCGCTGGGTATTTCATTTGGAAAAATCCCTTTATGGTGGCGGGTTCGGGTACTTTTATTCATGAATTGTTGGCATTGAATCGTTTTGATAATTTTTTCGCATCGCAAAAACGCTATCCTGAAATTATAATGGATGTTCCCTCCAAGGATGAAAATTTAAACTTGGTATTGCTTTCCTCAGAACCTTATCCTTTTAAAACTAAGGATATTGCTGAGATTGCTACTTTTTTTCCAAATGCTTCCATTCGATTAGTCGATGGCGAGTATTTTTCGTGGCATGGTAGCCGATTGTTGAAAGCCATTTCTTATTTTAAAAAATTTCAGCAAGAGTTGCTCTGTGATTTTTGAGGAATAGCTGCCTTGAAATCTGGTTTTATTGGCTAATTGTCAGGATACTAATTGGCTTTCAAAATTATTATCCTATTTTTACCAAAAATTACACCGACTCAAATGCTCAATTACACCATATATAAGAATGAAACCAGTGCACAATGGGTAACGTTTGTCCATGGTGCTGGCGGAAGCTCGTCCATATGGTTTCGTCAAATCAGGGATTTTCAAAAACACTATAACGTATTGCTTTTGGATTTAAGAGGACACGGAGAATCGAAGCCCACCCTGAAAGCAGCTTTCAAGCAAAAATATACGTTCTCAGCCTTAGCCAATGATATTGTTGAGGTTTTAGAACATTTGAAAATTGAAGGTTCGCATTTTGTAGGGATTTCTTTGGGGACAATTTTAATTCGACAATTGGCCGAAATGTATCCTCAAAAAGTGCATAGTATGATTTTGGGAGGTGCTATTTTAAAAATGAATTTTCGTTCTCAAATTTTAATGCGCTTGGGGAATGCTTTTAAATACGTATTGCCCTACCTAGTGTTGTATCGTTTTTTTGCTTTTGTAATTATGCCTAAAAAAAGCCATAAACAATCGCGAATATTGTTTATTAACGAAGCCAAAAAATTATATCAAAAGGAATTTATCAAATGGTTTAAACTTACGGCCGAAATCAATCCAGTTTTGAAATGGTTTCGACAAGTAGAATTAAATATTCCCACGCTGTATGTTATGGGAGAAGAAGATTATATGTTTTTGCCTTCCGTTCGAAAAGTAGTAGAAAATCACTACCGTTCCTCAAAACTTTTTGTAATTGAAAAATGTGGTCACGTAGTCAATGTAGAGCAACCATTGGCTTTCAATACTGCGGTGCTCTCTTTTCTAAATACTGCACAATAAAAAATGCCGACATCCAAGGACGTCGGCATTTTTATAACTAACCAAAACCAAATAATAAATAACCAGTTTATTACTCTGCAAAGATCGTAAATAAGTAGAGTTGTGGTTGTTAAAAATATGTTATTACTTTGTTGTCAATAAGTTAAGTGTTTTAAGGGGGTGCTTTCGGTTGTTATTGCTGCTCTTGAAATTTTAATCTTGCAGAGCAAAAACCTGCTTTAATACGCTCGAATTTCTTGATTTTAAGTTGGTTCTGATGTTTTTTTCTTCTACTGCAATCATTTTGAAAACACCTTCCAATGTTTTGTGGGCAACATAGTCATCCAAGTTAGGATTGATTTTTGAAACCAAAGGGATAGTATTGTATTTTTGAATAATTCCCTTCCAAACCTTATCTGCTCCCACTTTTCCGATAGATTCTTGTACAATTGGAAGGAATTTTGTGTACAATTCTTTCTGGCTTGTTTGTTCTAAATAAGTAGTTGCGGCGTTTTCTTTTCCCATTAAAATTGCTTTAGCATCAGAAATTTTTATGTTTTTGATAGCGGTTACAAAAATCGGTGTGGCTTCTTTTACGGCTTCTTCTGCAGCTCTATTTAGGGCTCTGATGCCATCGTCTGCATAGGTTGCCATCCCTAGTTTACGCAATGTTTTGTCGACGCTTGCCAATTCTTCGGGCATAGCTATTTTGACCAACTCATTTTTATAAAAACCATCTACCTGTGTTAACTTCGAGACCTGATCTGAAATTCCTTTAGTGAGGGCCTCTTTTAATGCCGCAGAAATAGCTGTGTTGTTCGTGTTCAAAATATTGTTGGCGGCCGTTGTTTTATGCACAATGGTTTTGAGTTGCGCAGTACCGATAAAGGGGAATAAAGCTAATAGAAGTACAATTTTTTTCATATATAATGGAATTTTTGAGATTTAAAAAGGTTACAAAAATACGACAGTTTTGTTGTTATAAACCATAGTTTTTCGTTCGGCATGCAGTTTTATGGCTCTTGCCAAAACCATGCGTTCTAAATCTCTGCCTTTCATTATAAAATCTTCAATAGAATGACTGTGGGTTACTCTTGTAATGTCTTGATCGATAATGGGGCCTTCATCCAGCTCCTCGGTGACATAATGGCTCGTGGCGCCAATGATTTTTACACCTCTTTTAAAAGCAGA
>JBOFUD010000134.1:0-14078 GCA_051652385.1 Flavobacterium sp. | reverse complement strand
TGACTTGCCCATTATCGTCCAAAGAGGTGGCCTCTAATGCCTCAGGTAAATCAGCATCGACCACCCACGAATGGTAGCGCCCTACTTCAAATGTTGATTCCAATCCGTCAAAAAGGAGTTCATCATTTACAATCGTTTTTATCCTTGTGGCTACCCCGTGATAAACTTTGTCTAAATTAGAGAGAGTGCCGCCATAGACCTCTCCAATGGCTTGTTGTCCTAAGCATACGCCAAAAATACTTTTGGTGGGACCGTATTTTTGAATCACTGCTTTGAGTAAGCCCGCTTCATCCGGAATACCGGGTCCTGGCGATAATAAAATTTTATCAAAATGAGCGATTTCATCCAAATCAAATGCATCGTTTCGGTACACGGTGACTTCGCAATCTAAATCTTCTAAATAATGCACTAAATTGTAGGTGAAGCTATCGTAATTGTCTATGACTAGTATTTTTTTCATTTCATTTTATGATTTAAAGATTGAAAAATTTAAAGATTAGTAATTTTTCAATTCTTTCATTTTTAAATATTCTCTGCTAGATCCAATGCTTTATTTAATGCCAATAGTTTATTGTACACCTCCTGCATTTCGCTTTCTTCATCGGAGCTGGCTACAATTCCTGCTCCTGCTTGAGAATGCAATTGATGGTTTTTACTCAAGAACGTTCGGATCATGATTGCATGATTAAAATTTCCTTCAAAATCCATAAAACCTATGGCTCCACCATAAAAATTTCGATTGGTTTTTTCGTAATCCTCGATCAATTGCATGGCTCTGTGTTTCGGTGCGCCACTCAAAGTTCCTGCGGGAAAGGTATCAGCAACTACTTGCATTGTCGTGGCTTTTTCGTGTAAATGACCTGTTACCTTAGAAACCAAATGAATAACATGTGAGAAAAACTGTACTTCGCGATATTTTTCTACTTGTACGTCATGACCGTTGCGGCTCAAATCATTTCGCGCTAAATCGACCAACATGACATGTTCACTATTTTCTTTTTTGTCCTCGGATAATTCTTTGGCCAAAACAGCATCTTTCTCATCGTCGCCGGTTCGTTTGAAAGTTCCTGCGATGGGATGTATCTCAGCTTTTCTGTTTTTAACGATAATCTGAGCTTCGGGTGAAGAACCAAATAATTTAAAGTCACCATAGTCAAAAAAGAATAAATAAGGCGAAGGGTTAATACTGCGTAACGCTCTATATACATTGAATTCATCGCCTTTGAAACCTTGTGTAAATCGGCGCGATAAAACGAGTTGAAAAACATCGCCACGGAAACAATGTTTTTTGGCTAAGGCTACGTTGTGCTTAAATTCTTCGTCCGTAAGATTCGAAAAACCTTCACCTTCTTTTGCGAATGTATACGAAGCGATATTTCGGGATTGCAAGAGTTGTTCTATTTCAGCAATGTTATTTTTTCCATCCAAACTATGACAAAAAATATAGGCTTCATTTTTAAAATGATTGATGGCGATAATGTTCTGGTACACCGCATAGTACACATCTGGGATGGAGTGACTATTGTCTTTTTTGGCGACAGTTACTTTTTCAAAATAACGCACAGCATCATACGCGATATATCCAAAAAGTCCATTGTTAATGAATTTAAAATCATTTTTTTGGGATAGAAATTGCTTCGAAAAAGATTGAATACTATCAGGAATATTTGTTTCGATATCAATGATAGTCGTTTCTGTGCTGCCATCAGGATAGTGCTTTGTGATGATTTCGTTTTCAATTTTTATAGAAGCAATAGGCTGGCAACATATATAAGAGAAACTGTTGTCGTTCCCGTGATAATCGCTACTTTCTAACAATAAACTATTGGGAAATTTGTCTCTAATCTTAAAATAAACACTAACCGGAGTAAGGGTGTCGGCTAGGATTTGTTTGAAGTTGGTATGTAAAAAATATGATTTCATTTCTATTTAATTTAGGCTAGTGTTGGTTTGTTTTTTTGATGAAACAAGGTAATAAAAAAAGGCCTGTCGTGATGACAAGCCTTTTTTTATTATGATGATTCATATAATACTATAGGAGCTTTGGTTCACGACGTTTGACGTAAAGAATTCCACCACCATGTATTATTTGTTATTGTTGTCATATCAATTTTTGTTGGAACAAATATAGTAATGTAAACCTATAAAACAAACATTACGCTCATAAAAATAATTTTTTTTGACTGAATAGTGTTACTTTTCAAATAGTTACTGTTTTTTGGTCACTAGACACTGCTATTTAACTACTTGTTGGCCACCGTTTGAATTTCTTTTTTTCTGAAATCTGCTTCGTTTTTAAAATCGGTCGAAATGAAAAATTCTGCAATGGGAGTGGTAGTGATCTCAAACTCCATTACGGTTGGATCTGGCCAATATTTTAGTTTTCCATTAAAGCCAATTTCTTCACTAATTAAATTTTCTTTACATCTGTTGATCGTGATGTTTTTAAAAGCAATTTTAGAGAAATTCTCTGGGGTTAGGGCGATTTTTTCTCCCAACAAGGCTAAGGTAGAAAATCCAGACACGACGCTGTTGGTGAAAGATAAATTGGCATTTTCTTTCAAATAGATCGCTTCACGAACCAAGCCTTGATTGTTTTCTTCTATGTTAACGAAGGTGATGTTGTTAGCTTTTACATTCGTTAATTTTTTGGTTAAGTTGGCGTTTTCAACTTTGTCATAGGTGTCAATTTCGAAACATCTTGAGTTTCCAGAACCAGATGAAAAAGGATGACGAATAGCGATACTATTGCTAAGAGTAGCTTGTACTCCTTCAGAAAAATCAAAATCATCATCGTCTGAACGGAACGAAATTAAGTTGTTTGTATTGATTTCCCCTCCGATAAATTGAAAAGCATCGGCGTTGGAATAGCTTGCTTGAATGTGGCTAATAATTGTGCTTTTACCAACACCAGCTAGGGTTAAGGCATTGATTTCTTTGGAACCATTTATTTTTTTTCCGCTAAATTCAATCCGAATATATTTCAAGATACCAGAAGTATCATCTATTTTATCTCCACCATAAGCGGCATAAGTAGAATCAAGATTGAAGTCTCTTAATAGCAGTTTATTTTTATCTATTTTATTAACGGGCGCATTTCCCATAACAACAATTCCTCCCCAGTTTCCGGGTTTTCTTACAGAAGCTGCTTTATCGGAAGTAAAAATAATTGGTGCTTTTGCGGTGCCTTCTGCTATAATTTTCGATCCTTTGGTGATGATTAGCGTGCCGCAATAATCAATGTCTCCAATTCCTCCTCGTATGATGGTGCCGGGTTCTATGGTTAAAGTGGCATTATTGGTGACATATATTCTACTGTCTAAGAGATAGGTTTTTGTATTGACTAATTTGGTGTCAGTGGTAATTGGTCCTGTTAAAACCTCTGTAGCTTCCGGATATTCAGCGGTTGAGGGTCTGAAATTGGTCCAATTATTCATCCAATTGGTGTCGCCGGTAATTCCTTTTTTTGTTTGAGCAAATAAAGATACGCTTAAGGTTAAGCAAATTAGCGTTAGTTTTGTGGCTTTCATGTGTTATTTTTTGGGGGTAATATCCGGTAAACATAATAAATCTGCCTTAATTTACCATATAAAAAATAACAAAAACTTAACAATTTATGATTGATAATTTATATTTGAAGCTTAATTGTCTATTTTTCTGTGTGAAAATAGATAAAACGTAATAAAAAAAGCAAAGAGCTCTTCGTAAGAATCGTCCTTTGCTTTTATGTTCTATTCGGAAAAATAAAGAAGTCGAACTGAAAAATAATTAATGGGTACTGACCAATATTTTCGTTGTTTTTCTTCTAAAATCGGGATTATTTTTAACTTGTGGTGTAACAAAAAAATCGGCGTTTGGGATGTTTGTAAATTCGATACCCATTGAGGCCGGATCTGGCCAGTATTTTAATTTTGAGTTCAGGCTGATATCTTCACTTTGAATGGAGCCTGTACAATTGTTTACCGTGATGTCTTTGAGTGAAATTTTCGATAGATTTTCTGGAAATAATCCTATTTTTCCATCCATCAACAAAAAAGGAGCAAAGCCTGAAACAATGCTGTTTTTTAAAATAAACCTACTTTTTTCTTTGATATGAATGGCCTCCTTTACCAAGCCTTGATTGTTTTCCTCTAAATTTACCAAGGTCATATTGCTGGCTTGTATAGAAGTGGTTTTTTTGTCGGGATCAAAGTTTTCAAATTTGTCATACGAGTCAATTTCAAAGCATCTTGATCCGGAGGCATCGGATGAAAAGGGATGGCGAATGGCAATGCTATTATTTAGAATGGCTTGAGCTCCTTGGGTAAAATCAAAATCGTCGTCGGTAGTGCGATAGGAAATTAAGTAGTCAAGCTTAACGTCACCACCATAACATTCTACCGAATCATCATTGGAATAACTAATTTGTATGTGATTTAAAACGCTTTGATTTCCTACTCCGGCCAAGGATAAGCCATTAAGTTCTTTCAGAGCATTAAGTTTTCTGCCCGCATATTCAATTCGAACATATTTTAACGACCCCGAATTGCTTTCTGAGTTTTGCCCGCCATAGGTGCTTTTGGAGGGTTCTAAATTAAAATCTAATAAGGCTTGGCCATTAATTCCGGCCTTGTTTATGGGCGCCTCCCCAAGAATTATGATGCCTCCCCAATCTCCCGGTTTTCTGACGGTTGTTCCTTTATTAGAAGTGAAAACAATGGGATTTTTCTCGGTGCCTTCCGCTTTGATTTTGGCTCCTTTCGTGATTACAAGCGTGCCACAAGTCATTTCGTCCCCTCTTATAACGGTGCCCGGTTCTATGGTTAGGGTAGCATTATTGGTCACATAAACTATGCCCTCGAGGCGATAGGTAGTGTCGCTATTTAGATAGGTGTCTTTGTTGATAACTCCAGTCAAAATGGCATTTACCTCAGGATATTCTGTAGTCGAAGGTTTGAAATTTGTCCAATGCAACATCCAATTTGAATCGCCATAAATGCCATTAACTTGCTGGGCTTGCGCTAGAATTGTGCCAAAAAATAGAGCGATGACTAAAATTTTTGAAGTTTTCATAAACTTAATTTTACTGTTTTTGATGTGGTAAATGAGATACCTCAAAAGTAGAATGAAGGCGTTAAGAAATGAAAAACCCACTATTACTAAAACATTATCTAAGTATTATGAACGTTATCTTTGTGCTTTTGGTCGAGTAATTTTGCTTTTAATCGACCAAATGAACCTATTCCGCATAAAAAAAGCTTCAACAGAGTTGAAGCTTTGGGTGCTAAGGAACTCGAAAATTAGAATTTCAAAGTCACTTTCAATTCAAATTCGTCATTGATCGCCTTGTCTCCAATACTATCAAAAAATGATTTTGAACCATATTTAATATCATACTTGGTACGGTCCACGTTGAAGGTGGTTGTAGCAGTATTTCCGTTGACAGTCATGTCAAAAGTAACAGGTTTAGTAATTCCTTTGATGGTTAAATCAGCGGTTACTGCATAAACATCTTTTGATTTTGCGCCTATTTTTTTGAAAACTAAGGAAGCAGTTGGAAATTTTTCAGTTCCAAAAAAATCATCTGCTTTCAGGTGACCATTTAATTTTCCTTGGTATTCTCCTTTCAAATCTGTCGCCGTCAGTGAGTTCATGTCTACTACAAAAGAACCTCCTTTTAAGGCGCTACCTTTAAAAACGAGAGCACCTTCTTTAAAATTTACAGTACCATTGTGTTGTCCGGTTACTTTTTTTCCTAACCATTCGATGGAGCTGCTGGCTACGTCCACTTTTTTTGTTTGAGCCGTCACTGCAAATGCTGCAAATGTTAAAAATGCTACTGCAATTGATTTTAAATTTTTCATGTGTAAATTGGTTTTAATTAATATTTGAGTTGTTAAATTATAAAGTAATAAATAAATCGTCGGTAGCTTTTCTGACTTTGATGTAATGTTGCGTTTCGTCTTCCTCGTGACGATAGCCTACTGCAGCTACTAGGGCAGCATTTAGGTTTAATTTATCCAAGCCTAAGATAGTGTTAAACTGAATAGGATCAAAACCTTCCATAGGAGTAGTGTCAATTTTTAACGCAGCAGCGGCATTCATCAAGTTCGCCAAAGCCAAGTAGGTTTGTTTGGCCGTCCAAACTTTTTTGGAGTCGTCTGCAAGGTTTAGCAAATTGCCTTTCATGAAATCTCCATAACCGTTTAATGCTCCTTCGGGTAAGCTTCTTAGGTGTTCGGCTGTTTTTAAGTACCCTTCAATGTCTTCGCTGCCAACAGTAGTTTGATTGGCAAAAACAAATAAATGCGAGGCTTCGGTAATTTGACTTTGTCCCCAAGCCGACGGTTGTAATTGTGCACGTAGTGCTGGATTTTCGATGATGAAAACTTTGTATAATTGCAATCCATAAGACGATGCGCTCAAACGGATCGCTTCTTTTAAAATGTTTAAATCGTCGTTTGAAATTTTTTTGCTTGCATCAAATTTTTTGGTAGCATATCTCCAATTTTGGCTTTCTAAAAAGGTGTTCATGGTATTTAATTTTTATTTAGTTCGGTATTTTTCTAGTAAAATGTTCAATTGATGCAGTTCATCTGTTGTTAATTTTTCTGCAAATGATTCTTCGTGGCGTTTTAATTGAGGTTCCAATTCATCTAATAATGACAAACCTTGTTCAGTAATCAGTACCTCAATTTTTCTTCGGTTATCCAGACATACGTTTCTCGTTACCAAATTTTTTGCTAATAATTTGTCTACTAATCGCGTAGTGTTGCTTGTTTTGGCCAACATTCTATCCTGGATAGCACACATATTGGCTGCTGCACCTTTTTGCCCTCTTAAAATGCGCAGCACATTGTACTGTTCTCCAGAAAGGTCGTAAGGCTTCACAATTTCATTAAAACTTTCAGTAATTACATTATTGGTGTACATGACATTCAAAAGCGCTCGTGTTGATTCACTGTAATCGATGGTGCTTTTTAAAATTTGTTCTATCTTCATAAGGGTACTTACTTTATTTGTCGATACAAATGTAACGTTATTTTTATATGTATATACAAATGTTTGAATTTTAACATTTGTTTTTGGAGTAGCCTCTATTACTTTAATGCAATTCTTACTTTGGTTACTGTTTTAACTAATGAAATGGTCAATTTTTTTTTTGTTTTTAAAATTGCTTTACCGTAATATTTGTGCTATTAAATGTTGTAAACAACACATTTATTTGGTTTTTAAATATTTTTTTAAGATTACCGCGGAGTTTTTATTAATATTTAAAAAAAAAATGTACATTTAATTGATCTTGGAAAACTATCTTTTCGATGGTATGGGTAGATGTATAAAAAAACTAGAAATATGGGTTCTCATTCAAAACCGAGCGAGGAAGAAACTGAACGATTGCAAAAAGAGCTGCTTTTTTTTAAAGCACAAGCTTGTTTTCTTACAAAAACGACTGATTTGTTCTGTATTCTAGATTCAAATTATAATCTAGCTTCCTTCAGTCCTAATTTTTCTGTCTTGGGCCATTCCAATACAACGCTTCAAGGCTCCTCATTTTTAAGTTTAGTAGATGTTGCAGCAACCAAGGTAGTGGTAGAGGTATTGGAAGAAGCCAAAAATTGCGAATCAACGGTGAGTAGTGTTGTTCAAATGAAACACGTATTAGGTACTGAATCATTTTATACTTGGCGCTTCTTATTTGATCAAAACACCACTACTTTTCATGCGCACGGACTGGATGTGACTAACTTAAAAAGGGGTAGTTATAGACATTATAGCGGTTTTTTTTTAGATAACAATACTCAGGATATTGACAAAGGAGGTAGTTGGGTTTTTTATCCAGAGACAGAAAAGCTCATTTGGTCGGATGAATTATTTGATATTTTTGAAATCGACAAGGCAACAAACGATTTATATTCCTTGTTTTTATCCCGATTTTCGCTGGCTGATCTGGGAATTTTAAACCAAAAAATTGCAACCTTGATAGAAACCCAATTGCCGTATGAAATTGAACATCGAATTCATTTAGAAAACAACCAAATAAAATGGATTTATGGAACGGCAACTCCAATTTTGGATGGCAACAACGTAGTTATTGGTATCAGTGGCACCGCTCAAGATATTACTCACAAAAAAGGAAATGTGGCTAAAGTCCACAAAGAGTTGTTAACAGAAAAGGAAATTGAACGAGCAAGCGATCTGAAATTTAAAAATTATGTAGAGAATGCGCCTGATGGTGTGTTTGTAACGAACGAACGAGGTTTTTTTGTTGAAGTAAATCCTGCAGCTAGTAAAATTACTGGTTTTTCAAAAGGAGAATTATTGAAAATGTCAACCAACGATTTTTTGGATACCAGCTCACCTGAATTACATAAGCGCACATTAAAAGATATAAAATGGTATGGTAGTACCAAAAAAGACCTAAAGTTTATCCACAAAGACGGTAGTGTTCGATGGTGGTCTTTGGATGCTGTAAAGCTATCAGAAACCTCTTTTTTAGGTTTTGTAAAAGATATTACCGATCGAAAAATTGCCGAAAAAGAATTACGGGAAAGCGAAGAAAAATACAAAACGTTGGTAAAACAAATGCATGATGGTATTGTTATATCTTCGTTTGAAGGCAAAATTTTGAGCGTCAATGAAAATGCCTGCAAAGTGTCTGACTGCACTGAGGATGAATTGTTGAAAATGTCGGTACATGAATTTTTTTACACGGAAGAAATTATTGCTCATCCCTTTCAGACCGAAAGCCTAAAAAAAGGGGTCTCCGTTTATTCTAATCGAATAGTTCGGTTAAAAAACGGGAAAAATATTTTTATTGAACTGAGCTCCAAACTTCTAAATGATGGTACTATTCTTACTGTTTTTCGCGACATTACGGAAAGAAAGGCAGCAGAGCAATTGTTGATTGAAAGTCAGAATTTTTTGTTAGAAACGCAGCAAATTGCAAATATTGGAACATACAGTGCTGACTTAGCAACAAACATTTGGAAAACCTCTGATTTACTACTGAAGATATTTGGCTTAGCATCCGATCAAGTTTTCGATTCCTTTCTTTGGGCATCGCTGTTGCATCCTGATTCAAAAGAAGACATGATTGGGTATGTGCAAGAAGAAATTTACGTCAAAAAGCAAGCCTTTGATAAAGTGTACAAAATAATTCGATCGAACGATAGTGAAGTAAGATGGGTGCATGGTAGAGGAACGCTAAAACTTGATAAAAACGGTCTTCCCTTCACGCTTGTTGGTACCATTCAGGATATCACGAACCTAAAAATACTTGAGGTAGAGTTATTCAATGCCAAAAAGAAAGCAGAAGAGGCCAATAGAGCAAAATCAGAATTTTTGGCCAATATGAGTCATGAAATTCGCACCCCTTTAAACGGGATTATTGGCTTTTCCAATTTATTATCGGCCACCAATCTTGATAAAAATCAGTCGGAGTTTATCAATACCATCAACGAGTCGGCTATAACTTTATTAAGTATCATCAATAATATTCTTGATTTTTCAAAGATTGAAGCGGGGAAATTTGAATTAAATATTGAAGTTGTCGACCTACATGAAGTAATCGACCAAACAATTCATCTTTTCAAGTTTCAAGCGCAGCAAAAAAACATAGCTTTATCGTTTACTTTAGCGCCAGAAATTCCGCAGTTTGTTTTTGCAGATTCCTTACGGTTAAAACAAGTGTTGGTGAACTTGATTAACAATGCCATAAAGTTTACTCATGTTGGTGAAATTCAGTTGGATCTAGAAGTTGTAAAAGTGACAGAGGATCACCTGTTTACGCTACGATTTTCTGTAAAGGATACGGGTATCGGAATTAAATTCGAAAATCAGAAAAAGATATTTCAATCCTTCGAGCAAGAAGATGCCACGACTTCAAGAACATATGGAGGTACAGGTCTTGGCCTTACTATTTCTAACCAGTTGTTAGGATTAATGAAAAGCGAGCTTCAACTTACAAGTCAGCAAGGTGTAGGCAGTGATTTTTATTTTATTGTTACATTTAAAAAAGCGACAACCTATGATGTAAATCAAACTGAAGACGCTACTATTCATGAAAAAGATCGAAATGTAAATTGGGATAATTTTAATATCTTGATCGTTGAAGATAACAAAGTAAATCGCTATCTCGCGATCACCCTAACCAAACGAATGATTCCAAATGCTATTATTTCGGAGGCTAATGATGGAGATGAAGCGATTGTATTAGCCCAAAACACACTTTTTGATTTGATTTTGATGGATATTCAAATGCCAATGAGAAATGGATATGAAGCAACTGCTGAAATCCGTAAATTGCCTCACTACAAAAACGTGCCCATTATTGCGTTGACAGCAGGAATTTTGGCGGGTGAACGCGAAAAATGCATCCAATACGGCATGAATGATTACCTTTCAAAACCAATTTTAGTTCATGATTTCCAGCAAATAATCCAAAAATGGATTCATTTAAATCCCTAAAGTATTAATAACTAGTGTCGTCTAATGTTACTTTGCCGTTAAAAGTTTTATACAAGAAAAAGAAATAGGCTCCCAACAATGGCGCTCCAATGGCCACAATCGTCAGCATTATTCCCAACGATTTTTGCGAGGATGCAGCGTTATAAATCGTGACGCTATAGGCTGGATCAATCGTTGATGACAGTAGGGTAGGATACAAATGTAAGGCTACTAAAATGAGTAACAACGACATGGTAAGAGAGGAAAAAATCAAGGCTTTCATGTATTGTTTTTTTGAAGCCAAACGAGGCACATTGGCAACTGCCAAAAATGAGATGACAGGAACGGCAAAATAAATAGGATTATTTCTGAAATTTTCAGTAACGCCCGGAATGAAAATTAAAGTGTATAATGAGGTGATTCCAAAACTCACGATAAAGAAAATCATTCCTTTTCGCAATAAAAAAGTCAATCGCTGATGGAGCGACCCTTCTGTTTTTAACAACAAATAAATTGCCCCTTGGGTCATAAAAAGCGACAGCGTAGTGAAGCCAACCATGATGGCATAAGGATTTAAAAAGGCAATAAAAACGTCCCCTTTGTAACTATAGTTGGGACCCAAAGCCAAACCTTGCAGCACGTTCCCAAGAACTACTCCCAATAAAAAAGCAATCATGCTGCTAGAAGTACAATATACAATATCCCAAGTTTTTCGCCACCACAACATTTCTTCGGCGCTTCTAAATTTGATGGCTGCCGCCCGCAGTACATTAAAAACTAAAAACAACATAAACGGAATGTACATGGCGGATAACATCGTAGCATACATCACCGGGAACCCCGCAAAAAGTGCTCCTCCGCCAATGACCAACCAAACCTGATTAGCATCCCAAACAGGTCCAATGGCGTTGATGGCAATACGACGGCTGATGTCTTTTCTGAAAAATAAATGCCAAGCGCCAGCACCAAAATCGAACCCCTCCAGTATGGCGTAACCCGAAAATAAAAGTCCAATAACTAAATACCAAAGAGTAGGATAATCAATGCCTAAAAAATATTCCATCGTACTATTATTTATAAAATGATTAGTTTAATACTGTATTTGTTGTTTCAAAAGGACCGTGTTTTATTTTTTTATTCACCGAATAAATAAATAAAACCAATAAAAGAGCATAAACCAAAGTAAAGAGGATCAAGGAGAATAGTATTTGTTGTGAAGATACTTCTTGAGAAAAAGCCTGACTCGTTCTTAAATGCCCATAAACGACCCAGGGTTGCCTTCCCATTTCGGCGGTAAACCACCCAACCTGATTGGCTATTTGTGGTAAAATTACTGCATATGCAAAAATTCCCAACAGCCATTTTGATTCGTACAATGTACCTCTAAACCAGAGAAAACTGGCATAAAAAGTCAAGGCAATCAAAAACATCCCAATTGCTATCATGATATGATAAAACTGAAAAACAGCATTAATCTGTCCCGGTCGATCTTCTACTGCAAAATTGTTAAGGCCTTTAATAGGCGCTTTAAAATCTTGATGCACCAAGAATGATAAACCACCAGGAATCTTTAATCCGGTTACGGTTTGATCTTTTTTGTCTACCCAACCCAAAAGATACAAATCTGCAGGAGCATCTTTTTTAAAGTGCCCCTCCATGGCAGCTAGTTTTGCAGGTTGATGTACTGAAACGCCATCTGCGGAACTATGTCCAGAGAGTAATTGTGTAAAAGAGAAAAAAGTAGCGACTCCTAGTGCTATAGGAAACGCTTTTTTTGATATTTCAACAAAAAGACCTTTCCTTAAATAATAGGCATGTACACTAAGCACCAAGAAAGCGCCCGCCAAGAAAGCGCCTTGCCACGTATGAATTAATCGATCAACACTGGAAGGATTGAAAACCATCGCCCAAAAATCGGTCACTTCAGCTCTGGCGTTCAGACCTTCGCCCACGATATGATAACCAGCGGGAGTTTGTTGCCAAGAATTGGCCACCACAATCCAAACTGCCGAAAACATGGAACCTAAAAAAACGCCAATGGTAGAAACTAAATGTACCCAAGGTTTGACACGATTCCAGCCGAAAAGAAGAATGCCTAAAAAAGTACTTTCTAGTCCAAATGCAAATAATCCTTCGGCAGCTAGTGCGCTGCCAAAAATATCGCCTACATACCGCGAATACACGGCCCAATTGGTGCCGAATTCAAATTCCATGATGATACCTGTAGCAACACCAATTCCAAAAGTTAAAGCGAAAATTTTAATCCAAAAACGAGTCAGGTATTCGTATTCTTTGTTTCCCGTTTTAAGGTAAATACTTTCGAAAAGAACAATAAGAAGTCCAAGTCCAATACTTAGCGGCGGATAGATATAATGAAAAGCAATAGTAAAGGCAAATTGGATGCGAGCAAGAATTTCTACGTCCATTTTTTGTGTTTTATAATGACACAAATATAATTCAGAATAAAAGGAAAACCTCGCTTTTTTGGTTTTTGATAAGAAAAGTTTAAGCAAAAGATGCAAGTGAATTTTTTTTGCTATCTGTTCTTAAATAAATTTTCATTTGAACCTCTGAGCTGTCTTCCATGCAAAATACTAAAAATCAGTTTTGAAGGAATGGAACGGCTTTCGCAGAAACAACCAATAGTAGCCTACTACCAATAGCCCGCGATCAAGCCCACACGAATTTCAAGGTGAGCCACTGTACTTCCTTTTTTTCTTAGGAGTGGCTTTTTTCTTTGATAATGCCAACCAAATCTTCTTTGCTTACCACTCCAGATTGTCGCCACAACTGTTTGCCGTTCTGAAATAAAATCAGGGTTGGAACCCCACGCACTTGATAGTGTGCCGCAATAGTTTGATTTTTATCTACATCAATTTTAAGAATGGTGATACGCTCGCCTAGCGTTTCTTTTACTTGTTTTAAAATAGGAGACAGCATTTGGCAAGGCCCACACCAAGTAGCAAAAAAGTCGACCAAAACCGGTTGATCCGACTGCAGTATTTGTTGAAATGCATTCATAATTCTGAAATTATTTTTTAGGAAGAGTACAACCATTAGGGCCGCAACCCCAGTCAAATAATGCTTGCAGCATGAAAAATACACCAAAAACGATAAAAAACCACTCTCTGGTAGCATACGCTTCTCCAAACAAAAATAAGGCAAAAGCCAATCGAATCCAGCGCATCATGTGCCAGTTGGTAAACAATATTGTTTTCATTTTATAGTATTTCTTTAATAGTGTACTCGGGTTCGTAAGCCAAAACATCTTTTAATTCTTGGAGCCCAAGAGCTGCCGTACTCACAACCACCAAATCGGTAAAACTCGAATTTATTTGTGCGGCAATTACACCAGCTAGCGCTGTTATTTTCTGAAGCACTGTTTTCGTGCAATTCGAACAAGTAATTCCTGTTAAGGAGAAGCATTGAACTTCTACTTCCGATTTTTTTTGAAAAACAAAAAACAACTCCGTCTCGGCTCGTGGCGTGACTGAATTGGTGCAAGTTTCTAAGGTTTTCAAATGAAAAGCATCCGAAAACAAGGCTTCATAAGTGGCTTTGTTACCACCAAAAGGCGGACTTACCTCAAAATTACGGTCAAAAAGTAGGCCCACTATTTTTCCTTCCTTAGCCAATAATTGATGCATTTT
>JBOFUD010000133.1:0-30362 GCA_051652385.1 Flavobacterium sp. | reverse complement strand
AAAGCAGACGTTGATAAAATGGGTATGGCTTTGGCTAAATTGGCAGAAGAAGATCCAACATTTACGGTAAGAACAGACGAGGCTTCTGGTCAGACTATTATCTCAGGTATGGGTGAGTTACACTTAGATATCCTAGTTGATAGAATGAGACGTGAATTCAAAGTTGAAGTAAACCAAGGTGAGCCTCAAGTTGAGTACAAAGAAGCATTTACTCAAAAAGCACAACATAGAGAGACGTACAAAAAACAATCTGGAGGACGTGGTAAATTCGGTGATATCGTATTTATTCTTGAGCCTGCTGATGAAGTAGATGGTAAGACTCCTGTGGGATTGCAGTTTGTGAACTCTGTAAAAGGAGGAAACGTGCCAAAAGAATACATCCCTTCTGTTGAAAAAGGTTTCCGTGAGGCTATGAAAACTGGTCCTTTAGCGGGATATCAGGTGGATAGTTTGAAGGTTACTTTGTTGGATGGATCTTTTCACCCTGTGGATTCTGATGCACTATCTTTTGAACTTGCAGCTAGAATGGGTTACAGAGAAGTAGCAAAAGCTGCTGGAGCTGTAATTCTTGAACCAATCATGAAAATGGAGGTTATTACACCTGAAGAAAACATGGGAGATATCGTTGGTGATATCAACCGACGTAGAGGTCAAGTGAATGACATGGGTGATAGAAATGGTGCCAAAACGATTAAGGCTGATGTTCCATTATCAGAAATGTTTGGATATGTTACAACTTTGAGAACTTTATCTTCAGGTCGTGCAACATCTACAATGGAATTTTCACACTACGCTGAAACACCTTCTAATATTTCAGAAGCAGTTATCAAAAAAGCAAAAGGAAACGCATAATCTTTAAGAAAATGAGTCAAAAAATCAGAATAAAATTAAAATCTTACGATCATATGTTGGTAGATAAGTCTGCTGAAAAGATTGTAAAAACAGTAAAAACTACTGGTGCTGTTGTTACGGGTCCAATTCCATTACCAACTCACAAAAAATTGTTTACCGTATTGCGTTCGCCACACGTAAACAAAAAAGCCAGAGAGCAATTCGAAGTAATGTCATACAAGAGATTAATTGACATTTACTCTTCTTCTTCTAAAACTATCGATGCTTTAATGAAACTTGAATTGCCAAGTGGAGTAGAAGTAGAAATCAAAGTTTAAGTAGTTCTAAGATAATTAAGAGCGCTGTTTTTAAGCAAAAAAATATTTTTTGGTTTGTGTGTAAATAAGTTATACCTTTGCACCCACTTAAAAATAGGATTTGCTTAAAAGCTGCGTTCTATATTTATATTTTAATAATTAATAATTAATATTTATGTCTGGGTTAATTGGTAGAAAAATCGGCATGACTAGTATTTTTGATGAAAACGGGAAGAATATTCCTTGTACAGTAATTGAAGCTGGTCCATGCGTTGTTACCCAAGTCAGAACCAAAGAGGTTGACGGGTACGAAGCGTTGCAACTTGGTTTCGATGACAAAAACGAGAAACATTCCACAAAAGCGGCTGTAGGTCACTTTAAAAAAGCGGGAACTGTAGCTAAGAAAAAAGTCGTTGAATTCCAAGATTTTGCAACTGAACAAAAATTAGGAGATCTTATTGATGTTTCTATTTTTGCTGAAGGAGAATTTGTAGATGTACAAGGTGTGTCTAAAGGTAAAGGTTTTCAGGGGGTTGTAAAACGTCACGGTTTTGGTGGTGTTGGTCAAGCAACTCACGGTCAGCATAACCGTTTAAGAGCGCCTGGTTCTGTGGGAGCTTCTTCTTATCCATCTAGAGTATTCAAAGGAATGCGTATGGCTGGACGAATGGGAGGAGAAAATGTAAAAGTTCAAAACCTTAGAGTTTTAAAAGTAGTTTCTGAAAAGAATTTGCTAGTTATCAAAGGATGTGTTCCTGGGCATAACAACTCTTATGTAATCATTCAGAAGTAATGGAAGTAAAAGTATTAGATTTCAACGGAAAAGATACTGGAAGAAAAGTTCAACTTTCTGATTCAGTATTCGCAATTGAACCAAACAATCACGCTGTATATCTTGATGTTAAGCAATATTTAGCGAATCAAAGACAAGGAACGCACAAAGCTAAAGAAAGAGCTGAAGTTGCGGGTAGTACACGTAAGATTAAAAAACAAAAGGGAACAGGTACTGCTCGTGCGGGTAGTGCAAAAAACCCTTTGTTTAAAGGTGGTGGAACTGTTTTTGGGCCAAGACCAAGAAGTTATTCATTCAAACTGAATAAAAACTTGAAACGTTTGGCTAGAAAATCTGCTTTCTCAATTAAAGCTAAAGAAGCAAATATTATTGTTTTAGAAGATTTTAGTTTTGAAACGCCAAGCACTAAAAATTTCATCAATGTTTTGAAAGCTTTAGAGTTAGAAAACAAAAAGACATTATTCGTATTGGGTGATACCAATAAAAATGTATATTTGTCGTCACGAAATTTGCAAGGGTCTAGCGTTGTAAGTAGCTTGGAATTAAGTACTTACGCTATCTTAAATGCAAATAACTTAGTGCTTTTGGAGAGTTCTTTGGAGGTAATTGAAGAAAATTTAAGTAAATAATAGGATATGAGCATCATAATTAAACCTATAGTAACGGAAAAAGTAACCAAAGAAAGTGAAGTTTTGAACCGTTTTGGATTCGAAGTTAACAGAAAAGCAAACAAAATTGAAATTAAGAAAGCTGTTGAAGCTGCTTATGGAGTAAATGTTGTTAGTGTTAACACTATGAATGTAAGACCAGACAGAACTACAAAATACACTAAAAGTGGTTTAATCAGTGGAAAGACAAATGCTACTAAAAAAGCAATTGTACAAGTACAAGAAGGAGAAACAATTGATTTTTACAACAATATCTAAGATAAAATGTCAGTAAGAAAATTAAAACCTATTACCCCAGGTCAGCGATTTAGAGTTGTGAATGGTTATGACGCTATTACAACTGATAAGCCGGAACGCTCTTTGATAGCGCCGATAAAAAACTCTGGAGGTAGAAATAGTCAAGGAAAGATGACCATGCGTTATACGGGTGGTGGTCACAAGCAGAGATATCGTATTATTGATTTTAAACGTACCAAGGAAGGAATTCCAGCTACGGTTAAATCAATTGAATACGATCCAAATCGTACTGCGTTTATCGCTTTATTGGCCTATGCTGATGGTGAGAAAACTTATGTTATCGCTCAGAATGGATTGAAAGTTGGTCAGAAAATTGTTTCTGGTCCAGAATCTCAACCAGAGATTGGTAATACTTTACCTTTAAGTAGAGTTCCACTAGGAACTGTAATTTCTTGTATTGAATTGAGGCCAGGTCAAGGAGCAGTAATTGCTCGTTCTGCTGGGACTTTTGCTCAATTAATGGCGAGAGATGGAAAATATGCAACTATAAAAATGCCGTCTGGTGAAACAAGATTGATCTTGTTAACTTGTTCAGCTACTATAGGAGCAGTTTCTAATTCAGATCATCAATTAGTAGTATCAGGAAAAGCTGGTAGAACTAGATGGTTAGGAAGAAGACCTAGAACAAGACCTGTTGCAATGAACCCTGTAGATCACCCAATGGGTGGTGGAGAAGGACGTTCTTCTGGTGGACATCCACGTTCAAGAAATGGAATACCAGCTAAAGGTTATAGAACTCGTTCTAAGAAAAACCCGAGTAACAAGTATATCGTAGAACGTAGAAAGAAATAATAAGATATGGCACGTTCATTAAAAAAAGGACCTTTCGTTCATTATAAGTTAGAAAAGAAAGTTGAAGAAAACATCGCAGGTGGTAATAAGGGAGTAGTTAAGACTTGGTCTAGAGCTTCTATGATTACTCCAGACTTTGTTGGACAAACTATCGCAGTTCATAACGGTCGTCAGTTTGTACCTGTTTACGTTACAGAAAACATGGTAGGACACAAATTAGGAGAATTTTCACCAACGAGATCTTTTAGAGGTCATGCTGGAGCAAAAAATAAAGGTAAAAAATAAGAAGCAATGGGAGTTCGTAAAAGAGAAACAGCAGATGCGAGAAAAGAGGCTAATAAGTCTATTGCTTTCGCGAAGTTAAATAACTGCCCTACTTCACCTAGAAAAATGCGCTTAGTAGCAGATCTAGTAAGAGGTCAGAAGGTAGAAAGAGCACTTAACATTTTGAGATTTAGTTCTAAAGAAGCTTCAAGAAAATTAGAAAAATTATTATTATCTGCAATCAATAACTGGGAGCAAAAAAATAGTGATGCTAGTTTAGAAGAGGCGGCTTTATTTGTTAAGGAAATCCGTGTTGATGGTGGAATGATGTTGAAAAGACTTCGTCCAGCTCCACAGGGAAGAGCACACAGAATAAGAAAACGTTCTAATCACGTAACAATCGTGTTGGGAGCTATCAATAACACACAAAGCAATTCTTAAGCAGCATGGGACAAAAGACAAATCCAATTGGAAATAGACTTGGTATCATCAGAGGATGGGACTCAAACTGGTATGGTGGAAATGATTACGGTGATAAATTAGCCGAAGATCACAAAATCAGAAAGTACGTTCATGCTCGTTTATCAAAAGCTAGTGTATCAAAAGTAATCATTGAGAGAACTTTGAAACTTGTAACCGTTACTATCACTACTGCTAGACCTGGTATCATTATCGGGAAAGGTGGACAAGAGGTAGACAAGTTGAAAGAGGAACTTAAAAAGATTACCGACAAAGAGGTTCAAATTAACATCTTTGAAATCAAAAGACCTGAACTTGACGCGTATCTAGTTGCTACAAGCATCTGTCGTCAAATTGAAAGTAGAATTTCTTACAGACGTGCTATTAAAATGGCCATCGCAGCCTCTATGCGTATGAATGCTGAAGGAATAAAAGTTTTAATTTCTGGTCGTTTGAACGGTGCTGAAATGGCGCGTTCAGAAGGATTCAAAGAAGGTAGAATACCTCTATCAACTTTCAGAGCTGATATTGATTATGCACTTGCAGAGGCGCATACTACTTATGGTAGAATGGGAATCAAAGTGTGGATCATGAAAGGTGAAGTTTATGGTAAGAGAGATCTTTCTCCGCTTGCTGGCATGGACAAAAAACAAGCTGGTGGTAAAGGAGGAGATTCTTCTAGAGGAGACAGAAAACCTTTTAACAAAGGTGGAAAACCAGACGCTCGTAAACGAAAGTAAATTTTTAAACTAAAGAAAAATGTTACAGCCTAAAAGAACAAAGTACCGTAAGGTGCAAAAAGGTAAAATGAAAGGGAATTCTCAAAGAGGACACGAACTTTCAAATGGAATGTTTGGAATTAAATCTGTACATGAAGATGGAATGTTCTTAACCTCTCGTCAAATCGAAGCTGCGCGTATTGCTGCAACTCGTTTTATGAAAAGAGAAGGACAATTATGGATTAAAATATTCCCAGACAAACCAATCACTAAGAAACCTCTTGAGGTACGTATGGGTAAAGGTAAAGGTGCCGTAGAATATTGGGCAGCTGTAGTTAAACCCGGAAGAATTATGTTTGAAGTTGGAGGAGTACCTTTGTCGGTTGCTAAAGAGGCTTTACGTCTTGCGGCTCAAAAGCTTCCAGTAAAAACCAAATTCGTTGTTGCTAGAGATTTCGAAGCATAATCTATATTATTATGAAACAATCAGAAATAAAAGATCTTTCTGCAGCGGAGTTGCAAGAAAAACTAAGTCAAACTAAAAAGGTTTATGCCGATTTAAAAATGGCTCACGCTATTTCTCCGATCGAAAATCCACTTCAAATTAGAAGTGTACGTAGAACGGTTGCTAGATTAGCTACAGAACTTACTAAAAGAGAGTTACAATCATTGTAATCTGCTGAAAGATGGAAAAAAGAAATTTAAGAAAAGAGAGAATCGGTGTAGTTACTTCAAACAAAATGGACAAGTCTATTGTTGTTGCTCAAGTAACTAAAGTAAAACACCCATTATACGGTAAGTTCGTGTTGAAAACAAAGAAATTTGTGGCGCACGACGAAACAAACGACTGTAACATTGGAGATACTGTAAGAATTAGCGAAACGCGTCCTTTAAGTAAATCAAAATGTTGGAGATTAGTTGAAATCATTGAAAGAGCTAAATAATTATGGTACAACAAGAATCAAGACTAAAAGTAGCAGATAACACAGGAGCTAAAGAAGTTTTAACTATCCGTGTTTTAGGAGGTACCAAAAGAAGGTATGCCTCTGTTGGTGACAAGATTGTAGTTTCTATCAAAGATGCAACTCCAAACGGGAACGTTAAAAAAGGAGCGGTATCAACTGCAGTGGTTGTACGTACCAGAAAAGAAGTAAGAAGAGCAGATGGCTCATACATCAGATTCGATGACAATGCATGTGTATTGTTGAACGCAGCTGGAGAAATGAGAGGAACTCGTGTTTTTGGTCCGGTAGCAAGAGAACTTCGTGAAAAACAATTCATGAAAATTGTATCATTAGCACCAGAAGTGCTTTAATTCGTAATAAGATGATAAAGCTAAAAATAAAATCAGGAGACATCGTAAGAGTAATTGCTGGGGACCATAAAGGTGCCGAAGGTAAAGTTGTACGTGTTTACCGTGAGACTAACAAAGCAATTGTTGAAGGTGTAAATATGGTTTCAAAACACACGAAACCTAGTGCAAAAAACCCTCAAGGTGGTATTGTAAAAAAGGAAGCTTCTATACAAATTTCTAACATTTCTCTAATTGATCCTAAAACTAAGGAAACAACTAGAGTAGGTATTAGAGTTGAAGGAGATAAGAAAGTAAGATTTTCAAAAAAATCTAATCAAGTACTATAGTAATGGCATATATACCTAGACTAAAAGAAGAATATAAGAGCAGAGTAATTGCTGCTCTTAAAGAAGAATTCAGTTATTCAAACGTAATGGAAGTTCCTAAATTGGAAAAAATCGTTTTGAGTAAAGGAGTTGGTGCAGCAGTATCAGATAAAAAACTTATCGACTATGCAGTTGAAGAGTTAACCAAGATTACTGGACAGAAAGCGATAGCTACTATTTCTAAAAAAGACGTTGCGTCTTTCAAACTTAGAAAAGGAATGCCGATTGGTGCAAAAGTGACTTTACGTGGAGAAAGAATGTATGAGTTTTTAGACAGACTTATAACTTCTTCTTTGCCTCGTGTAAGAGACTTCGGTGGAATTAAGGCTACTGGTTTTGACGGTAGAGGTAATTACAACTTAGGAGTTTTAGAGCAAATCATTTTCCCTGAAATTGATATTGATAAAGTAAACAAGATATCTGGTATGGATATTACCTTTGTTACTTCTGCAAAAACAGATAAAGAAGCAAAGTCATTGTTGGCTGAATTAGGTTTACCTTTTAAAAAGAATTAAGATATGGCTAAAGAATCAATGAAAGCCCGTGAGGTGAAAAGAGAAAAAACGGTAGCAAAGTATGCTGAGAAAAGAAAAGCTTTGATAGAAGCTGGAGATTTCGTAGGTTTGCAAAAGTTACCGAAAAATGCTTCTCCAGTTCGTTTGCATAATCGTTGCAAATTAACCGGAAGACCTAGAGGGTATATGCGTCAATTCGGTATTTCACGTGTTACATTTCGTGAAATGGCTAATAATGGATTGATACCTGGTGTTAAAAAAGCATCTTGGTAGAAAATAATATTCAGACGTGAGTAATCACGTCTGTTTTTTTCACATTTATAAACTGGTTTCAGGTTCATTTTAATGAAAACCGTTACCGCAAATCAATACATATGTATACAGATCCGATTGCAGATTATTTGACGAGAGTTAGAAACGCTGTGGCTGCAAACCACAAGGTTGTTGAAATTCCCGCTTCTAATCTAAAAAAAGAAATAACTAAGATCTTATTCGATCAAGGTTATATCTTGAGTTACAAATTTGAAGACAACGCTGTTCAGGGTTCAATCAAAATTGCTTTGAAGTATGACAAAGTTACTAAAGAGCCTGTAATTAAAGATATCCAAAGAATTAGTAAACCAGGTTTACGTAAATATGCAGGTGCTTCTAAATTGCCAAGAATCCTTAACGGATTAGGAATTGCTATTGTTTCTACATCAAAAGGTTTGATGACTGGAAAACAAGCTAAGCAATTGAATGTAGGAGGAGAAGTAATTTGTTACGTATACTAATTTTAAAGTCTAGATAAGATGTCAAGAATAGGTAAAAGCCCAGTAACTATACCCGCTGGTGTAACTGTTTCAGTTGCCGATGGTATAATTACAGTAAAAGGAAAAAATGGTCAATTGACACAGGAGTTTTCGGACGTTACTGTGACTGTTGAAGGAGATCAAGTTCAAGTTGAAAGATCTTCTGATCACAAAAACCAAAGAGCAAAACACGGATTATATCGCTCGTTAATCAATAATATGATTTTGGGTGTTAACGAAGGTTTTACAAAATCTTTGGAGTTGGTTGGAGTTGGTTATAGAGCTTCAAATCAAGGACAAAAACTAGATTTAGCTTTAGGTTTTTCTCATAATATTGTTTTAGAAATTGCTCCAGAGGTTACTTTGGAAACTATTTCTGAAAAAGGAAAGAACCCAATCGTTAAGTTAACTTCTTTTGATAAACAACTTTTAGGACAAGTTGCTGCTAAAATTAGAGGTTTCCGTAAACCAGAGCCTTACAAAGGTAAAGGGGTTAAATTTGTAGGTGAAGTATTAAGAAGAAAAGCAGGTAAATCAGCTTAAAAAATAAGATTATGTCATTAACAAAACCTGAAAGAAGACAGAGAATTAGATTCAGAATTAGAAAAACGATTAGTGGTATTGCTACTAAACCAAGACTATCTGTTTTTAGAAGTAACAAAGAAATTTATGCTCAATTAATTGATGATGTAAATGGAGTTACTTTATTAGCTGCCTCTTCAAGAGAAAAAGAAATAGGAAAAGGTACGAACATTGAGGTAGCTACTGCCGTTGGTAAATTAGTTGCAGAGAAAGCTTTGAAAGCTGGTATTGAAACGGTAACTTTCGATAGAGGAGGTTATTTATATCATGGTCGTATTAAATCATTAGCGGAAGGCGCAAGAGCGGCTGGGCTTAAATTCTAATATAGTATGTCTAATAAGTACAAGAATATAGAGTTAGTAAAACCAAGTGGTCTAGAATTAAAAGATCGTTTGGTAAGTGTAAATCGTGTTACTAAAGTTACAAAAGGTGGTAGAGCATTTGGTTTTTCTGCAATTGTAGTGGTAGGTGATGAAAGTGGAGTAGTTGGACACGGATTAGGAAAATCAAAGGATGTATCAGAAGCTATTGCTAAAGCAGTAGAAGATGCTAAGAAAAATTTGGTTAGAATTCCTTTGAATGGTCAATCTGTTCCTCACGAACAAAAAGGTAAATTTGGTGGTGCACGTGTGTTTTTAATTCCTGCCTCTCATGGTACAGGGGTTATTGCTGGTGGAGCTGTTCGTTCAGTACTTGAATCAGTAGGAATTCATGATGTATTATCAAAATCTCAAGGATCATCTAATCCTCATAATGTTGTTAAAGCAACTTTTGATGCTTTATTACAAATGAGAAGCGCTCATACTGTTGCAAGACAAAGAGGGGTTTCTTTAGAGAAAGTTTTTAAAGGTTAATTTAAAGAAATTATGGCTAAATTATTAGTAAAACAAGTACGTAGCAAAATCAACTGTCCTCTTACTCAAAAAAGAGGTTTAGAAGCTTTGGGTTTACGTAAAATGGGACAAGTTGTAGAGCATGATTCAAATCCTGCTATCCTTGGGATGATAAATAAAGTTAAACACTTAGTTTCTGTAGAGGAAATTAAATAACAAATACTGGTATGAATTTAAGTAATTTACAACCTGCTGAGGGTTCTACACACAATCAAAATAAAAGATTAGGTAGAGGAGAAGGTTCTGGTAAAGGTGGTACTTCTGCAAGAGGACACAAAGGAGCTAAATCTCGTTCTGGTTATTCCAAAAAGATTGGTTTTGAAGGTGGTCAAATGCCACTTCAAAGACGTGTACCTAAGTTTGGTTTCACAAACATTAATCGTAAAGAATACGAAGGTGTTAATTTGGATACTCTTCAATTGTTGGTTGACAATGGGATTGTTACTGATGCTGTTGATATGACAGTATATGTTTCAAACCGTTTGGCTACCAAAAATGAAATCGTTAAGATTTTAGGAAGAGGCGAATTGAAAGCGAAATTAAAGGTATCTGCTCACAAATTTACTGCAACTGCAAAAGCGGCCATTGAAGCTGCTGGAGGTGAAGCTGTAACATTATAATTTTTCAACTCATATGAAGAAATTTTTTGAATCATTAAGTAATGTTTGGAAGATTGAGGAACTAAAAAATAGAATCCTTATCACATTAGGTCTTCTTTTAGTTTATCGTTTTGGAGCGCATGTTACTTTGCCTGGAATTGATGCAACTCAATTAACAGGTTTGGCTGGTCAAACAAAAGAAGGTATCGGTTCGATATTGGATATGTTTACTGGGGGTGCGTTTTCAAAAGCGTCTGTTTTTGCCTTAGGTATTATGCCTTACATTTCAGCTTCCATTGTAGTCCAGTTAATGGGAATTGCTATTCCTTATTTACAAAAATTACAAAGCGACGGTGAAAGTGGTAGAAAAAAAATCAATCAGATTACTCGTTGGTTAACTATCGGTATTACTTTAGTGCAAGGACCAACTTATATCTACAATCTTTACAGAACATTACCAAGTAATGCCTTTTTGTTGGGTTTTAATTCTTTTGAATTCTTATTTTCTTCAGTTGTTATTCTGGTTACAGGAACAATTTTTGCAATGTGGTTAGGTGAGAAAATCACTGATAAAGGGATTGGAAACGGGATATCTCTATTAATTATGGTAGGTATTTTAGCTAGATTTCCGCAGGCATTTATTCAAGAGTTCACAACTAGGGTTACAAATAATAATGGTGGACCAATGCTTTTGGTAATTGAAGTTATCATTTGGTTGTTGGTGATTATTTCTTGTGTTCTGCTGGTTATGGCAGTACGAAAGATTCCTGTACAGTATGCCAGACGTACTACCTCAGGTGATTTTGAGCAAGATATGATGGGGGGTAATAGACAGTGGATACCCTTGAAATTAAATGCGTCAGGTGTAATGCCGATCATTTTTGCTCAAGCAATAATGTTTATTCCTGCTGCTGTTGCTGGTTTATCCAAGTCAGAAACTTCTCAGACTGTCGTTAGTGCATTTAGTAACATTTTTGGTTTTTGGTATAATTTTGTATTCGCTAGCTTAATTGTTATCTTTACATTCTTTTACACAGCGATCACTGTGCCAACTAATAAAATGTCTGATGATTTAAAGAGAAGCGGAGGTTTTATTCCAGGTGTTAGACCAGGAATTGAAACATCTGATTATCTTGATAAAGTGATGTCATTAATCACTTTTCCTGGATCATTATTTCTTGCATTAATCGCGGTGTTTCCCGCAATAGTTGTAAGTATAATGGATGTTCAGCAGTCTTGGGCAATGTTTTTTGGAGGAACTTCATTAATCATTATGGTTGGTGTTGCCATAGACACAATGCAACAAATCAACTCATACTTGTTGAACAAACATTATGATGGTTTGATGAAAAGTGGTAAAAACCGAAAAGCAGTAGCTTAATTTTATGGCAAAACAATCAGCAATAGAACAAGACGGATCAATTATTGAGGCATTATCAAATGCAATGTTCCGAGTAGAGTTAGAAAATGGACATATTGTAATTGCTCATATTTCTGGAAAGATGCGTATGCATTATATCAAATTATTACCTGGTGATAAAGTGAAACTAGAAATGAGCCCTTATGATTTGTCAAAAGCAAGAATTACTTATAGATATTAAAGATATTCAAAATGAAAGTAAGAGCATCAGTTAAAAAAAGAAGCGCCGAGTGCATTATTGTGCGAAGAAAAGGCAGATTATACGTAATCAACAAAAAGAATCCTAGATTTAAACAAAGACAAGGATAGTTATGGCAAGAATAGCAGGGGTAGATATCCCAAAAAACAAGAGAGGTGTAATAGCACTTACCTACATCTTCGGATTAGGAAAAAGTAGAGCAATTGAGATTTTAGAGAAAGCTCAAGTAAGCCAAGATAAAAAAGTTCAAGAATGGAATGATGATGAGATTGGTGCTATCCGTGAGGCTGTATCTACCTTTAAAATTGAAGGTGAATTACGCTCGGAAGTTTCCTTAAACATCAAACGTTTAATGGATATTGGTTGTTACAGAGGTATTCGTCATAGATCTGGACTTCCTTTAAGAGGTCAACGAACTAAAAACAACTCTAGAACTAGAAAAGGTAAAAGAAAAACTGTTGCCAACAAGAAAAAAGCAACTAAATAATAAGTAATATGGCTAAAGCAACTGCAAAAAAACGTAAAGTTATCGTTGAATCAACGGGAGAGGCTCATATTTCTGCTACCTTCAATAACATCATCATTTCGTTAACCAACAAAAAAGGTGAAGTTATTTCTTGGTCGTCAGCTGGTAAAATGGGCTTTAGAGGTTCTAAAAAGAACACTCCATATGCAGCTCAAATGGCAGCAGAAGATTGTAGTAAAGTAGCTCTTGAGGCTGGACTTAAAAAAGTTAAAGTATATGTAAAAGGGCCAGGAAACGGACGTGAGTCTGCTATTCGTTCCTTACATAATGGTGGTATTGAAGTCACGGAAATTATTGACGTTACTCCAATGCCTCATAACGGATGTCGTCCTCCTAAAAGACGTAGAGTTTAATACTCAAAATTTTTATAGTATAACCTAGATAGAAAATAGATTATCGAAGGATAAGACCTGAATTCATAATCTCTATCTTAAACAATTTAAAATGGCAAGATATACTGGTCCAAGTACAAGAATCGCCCGTAAGTTCGGCGAGGCAATTTTCGGAGACGATAAGGCTTTCGAAAAAAGAAATTATCCTCCCGGGCAACACGGGATGGCTAAAAAAAGAGGAAAAAAATCTGAGTATGCTGTTCAGTTAATGGAAAAGCAAAAAGCTAAATATTCTTACGGGATTTTAGAAAAACAATTCAGAAATTTATTCGAAAAAGCATCAGCTACCAAAGGTGTTACTGGTGAAGTTTTATTACAATTGTGTGAAGCAAGGTTGGACAATGTGGTTTTTAGAATGGGTATTGCTCCTTCTAGAAGAGGTGCGCGTCAAATCGTTTCGCACAGACACGTAACTGTTAATGGTGAAGTGGTTAATATTCCTTCTTACCACCTTAAGCCTGGTGATAAAGTTGCTGTTCGTGAAAAATCTAAATCATTAGAAGCTATCGAACGTTCTTTATCTAATTCAAGTCATGTTTATGAATGGATTACTTGGAATAATGATCTTAAAGAAGGGACTTTTGTTACTGTACCTGCAAGGCTTCAAATTCCTGAAAACATTAAAGAACAATTAATCGTAGAGTTGTACAACAAATAATAATTGACTTAGTCGAAATTTATGGCAATATTTAATTTTCAGAAGCCCGATAAAGTTATCATGATCGATTCAACCGATTTTGAAGGTAAGTTTGAATTTAGACCTTTGGAACCTGGTTACGGATTGACTGTTGGTAATGCACTTAGAAGAGTTTTGCTTTCAGCACTTGAAGGATATGCAATAACGTCTGTTCGAATCGAAGGTGTAGATCATGAGTTTTCCACTATTTCAGGAGTTGTTGAGGATGTTACCGAAATTATCCTAAATCTTAAGCAAGTACGTTTTAAACGTCAAATAGAAGATATCGATAATGAATCAGTTACTATTTCTGTTTCAGGTAAAGATCAATTAACAGCTGGTGATTTTCAAAAGTTTATATCAGGTTTCCAAGTATTGAATCCAGAACTTGTGATCTGTAATTTAGACAGTAAAATCAAATTAAGTTTTGATTTAACTATTGAAAAAGGTAGAGGTTATGTTCCTGCAGAAGAGAACAAGAAACAAAATGCAGCAATTGGTACTATTTTTACAGATTCTATTTTTACTCCGGTAAAAAATGTGAAATATGCTATTGAAAACTTTCGTGTAGAGCAAAAAACAGATTATGAAAAATTAGTTTTTGAAATCAAAACTGATGGTTCGATTAATCCTAAAGACGCTCTTACTGAAGCTGCAAAAGTTTTAATTCACCATTTCATGTTGTTTTCTGATGAAAGAATTACACTAGAGGCTGACGAAATTGCACAAACAGAATCATATGACGAAGAGTCATTGCACATGAGACAATTGCTTAAAACTAAGCTTGTTGATATGGATCTATCTGTTAGAGCTTTAAATTGTTTGAAGGCGGCTGAAGTTGATACACTTGGTGATTTAGTATCTTTTAATAAAAATGACTTAATGAAGTTCCGTAATTTTGGTAAAAAGTCTTTAACTGAGCTAGACGAACTAGTGGCAGTAAAGAATCTTACCTTCGGTATGGATTTAGCAAAATACAAGTTAGATAAAGAGTAATCTAACCCACCTAATTGGTGTGGTTAAATTTATAAAGCAATGAGACACGGAAAAAAATTCAATCACTTAAGCAGACAGACTGCGCATAGAAAATCTATGTTGGCTAATATGGCTTGTTCTCTTATTGAGCACAAACGTATTAATACTACTGTTGCTAAAGCTAAAGCGTTAAAACAATTTGTTGAGCCGCTTATAACAAAATCTAAAGCTGATACGACTCACAATCGTCGTATCGTTTTCTCTTACTTACGTAGTAAATACGCTGTAACTGACTTGTTCAGAGACGTAGCTGCAAAGGTTGGTGACCGTCCAGGTGGATACACTCGTATTATTAAAGTTGGAAATCGTTTGGGAGATAATGCTGATATGGCAATGATCGAGCTTGTTGATTTTAACGAACTTTACAACGGAGGGAAAAAAGAAGTTAAAAAAGCAAAAAGCCGTCGTGGTGGGAAAGCTAAAAAATCAGACGAAGCTACTGAAGTTGCTGCTGATTCAGCTGAACCAAGTGCCGAGGCTGCTGAATAAGTATGAAAATAACTATTCAATAAGAATTAAGGATAAGCTATTTATAGTTTATCCTTTTTTTTTGTTTTTCAATTTCTTAATTTTAATCGTATTTATGGTCGATTTAAATTGTTTCGCCACCTATAAAATTTTAAATTTGCAAAATTTTTAACTACATATGAAATATACAACTAGACAACAAGCTTTACTGTTACTTAGTGACGGAACTATTTTTTACGGAAAATCGATAGGTCTCAGCGGAGTCGCTTTTGGCGAGGTTTGTTTTAATACAGGTATGACTGGCTATCAAGAGATTTTTACGGATCCTTCTTATTTTGGCCAATTGATGGTGGCTACTAATGCACATATTGGAAACTATGGGGTAAATGATAAAGAAGTAGAGTCAAATGGTATTAAAATATCAGGATTAATTTGTAAAAATTTTAGCTTTAACTATTCTCGTGCCGATTCCACGGAGAGTTTGGAGAGTTATTTTAAGAAGCAAAATTTGATTTGTATCTCGGATGTAGATACAAGAGCCTTGGTAAGTTATATTCGAGAAAATGGTGCTATGAATGCTGTTATTTGCACCAATGGAACGCCAATTGAAGAATTGAAAGTTGCGCTTTCTAAAGTGCCTGATATGAAAGGATTGGAGTTGGCTTCAAGAGTTTCTACCAAGGAGGCCTATTTTTATGGCGATGAAAATGCAAAATACAAGATTGCTGCTCTTGATTTAGGGATCAAGACGAATATTTTAAGAAATCTTGCCAGCCGTGATTGTTTTATAAAAGTCTTTCCTTTTGATGCTTCTTATGAGGAACTTTGCGCCTTTGAACCTGATGGTTTTTTTCTGTCTAATGGTCCTGGAGATCCAGATCCATTGCATGGGGCTATTCAGGTTGCTAAGCAGATTATAGCCGCTGATCGTCCGCTATTTGGAATTTGTTTAGGACATCAAGTTATTGCATTGGCAAATGGGATCTCAACGTACAAAATGTTTAATGGTCACCGCGGCATTAATCATCCAGTGACTAATCTAGTTACGGGTAAGGGAGAAATTACGTCGCAAAATCATGGTTTTGCAGTAAATAAGGAAGAGTTAGAAAGGCATCCAGAGTTTGAAATTACACATTTGCATCTTAATGATGCAACAGTAGCAGGTATGTCTATGAAAAATAAAAATTGTTTTTCTGTTCAGTACCATCCAGAAGCTAGTCCGGGTCCTCATGATTCGTCTTATTTGTTTGATCAATTTATCACAAATATTGAGAAAGTTTTAGGCTAAAACGTTATCGTTAATAAATTAAATAACTTAGTGTATGCTTTGCTAACGATTATCATTTTATTTCAGTAATTTTGAGTAAATACAAATTAATAACATAAAATTTAAGGATAATGAGTATTATAGTTAAAATTTTCGCAAGACAAATCTTTGATTCTAGAGGGAATCCAACAATTGAAGTTGATGTAATTACTGAAAATGGTATTATTGGTAGAGCAGCTGTTCCTTCTGGTGCGTCAACGGGAGAGCACGAAGCTGTTGAGCTACGAGATGGTGGAAAAGCGTTTTTAGGAAAAGGAGTTTTGACTGCTGTGAAAAATGTAAATACACTTATTGCAGAAGAATTGGTAGGAACTTCGGTTTTTGAACAAAATAAACTTGATCAAATGATGATAGATTTAGATGGTACGCCAAATAAATCAAAATTAGGTGCAAATGCTATCCTGGGTGTTTCCTTAGCCGCTGCAAAAGCTGCTGCTAATGAATTAGGCTTGCCTCTTTATCGATACATCGGTGGTGTTTCTGCAAATACTTTACCATTGCCAATGATGAACATCATCAATGGAGGTTCTCATTCTGACGCTCCAATTGCTTTTCAAGAATTCATGATTATGCCTGTGAAAGCTACCTCTTTTACACAAGCTTTACAAATGGGGACTGAAATTTTTCATAATTTAAAGAAAGTTTTACACGATAGAGGTTTGTCTACAGCTGTTGGTGATGAAGGAGGATTCGCTCCAAATTTAGCTGGTGGTACTGAAGATGCATTAGACACCATAAAAAAAGCAGTTGAAGCTGCAGGTTATAGTTTTGGAGACGAAATTATGATTGCCTTAGACTGTGCTGCATCTGAATTCTATGTGGATGGTAAATATGACTATTCTAAATTCGAAGGTCCTTCTGGTAAAGTTAGAACTTCGGCTGAGCAAGTAGACTATTTAGCTGAATTGGCTGCCAATTATCCAATTATTTCTATTGAAGATGGAATGCAAGAAAATGACTGGGATGGCTGGAAGTTGTTAACAGAAAAAATTGGAGACAAGGTACAATTAGTGGGTGATGATTTGTTTGTGACCAATGTAGAACGTTTGTCTACTGGTATTGAACGTGGAATCGCTAATTCGATTTTGGTTAAAGTGAATCAGATTGGTACTTTAACAGAAACCATTGCTGCTGTAAACATGGCGAAAAATGCGGGTTACACTTCTGTTATGTCGCATCGTTCTGGTGAAACTGAAGATTATACTATTGCTGATTTGGCTGTTGCTTTGAATTGTGGTCAAATTAAAACGGGTTCTGCTTCACGTTCAGATCGTATGGCAAAATACAATCAGTTGTTGCGAATTGAAGAGGAGTTAGAAGCAACTGCTTATTTTCCAGGTCAAAAGGCATTTAATTTGAAATAATTTTTATGTTTTTTTATACATTTTGGAAACCGTCTGTTTTTACAGGCGGTTTTTTTATGTAAACTTTTAACAAGTTGTCTTTATTTTTTTTTATTTAGTACTAAATTCATTAGTTTTGACGGAAAATAATTAATCAAAACTATCCAATAAAAAATCATGTCAAAAATAGCTACATTAGAATTCGATGGCAATAAGTTTGAACTTCCAATTATTGTAGGGAGTGAGAATGAAGCTGGCGTTGATATTAGTAAATTAAGAGATTTATCTGGAATAATAACTCTTGATCCGGGGTATAAAAACTCAGGTTCTTGTAAGAGTGAGATTACCTTTTTAGACGGTGAACTCGGTATTTTGCGTTACAGAGGATATGCAATTGAGGATTTAGCCGAAAATGCGCATTTTTTAGAAGTTTGTTACTTAATCGTTTTCGGAGAGTTACCTACAAAATGTCAATTAGACCAGTTTGAAAGCGATATTCATCATCATACCTTAGTGAATGAAGAGATGAAAATAATCATTGATGGTTTTCCAAAAACTGCCCACCCTATGGGGGTTTTATCTGCTTTAACTAGTGCTTTGACCGCTTTTAGTCCAAGGTCTGTTAATGCTGATAATAAAAAAGACATGTATGACGCAGTTTGTAAAACAATGGCGCAATTTTTGGTAATTGCGACTTGGACTTACAGAAAAAGCATGGGCTTTCCCTTGAACTATTATGATAATAGAATTGGTTATGTAGAAAATTTTATGCGCTTAATGTTTGAAATTCCAACGGGTCCATATAAAGCGAATCCAGTTGTAGTGAGCGCGCTAGATAAGTTATTTATTTTACATGCAGATCACGAGCAAAATTGTTCTACTTCCACAGTTCGCATGGTGGGTTCTTCACATGCTGGTTTATTCGCGTCAATTTCTGCCGGTGTTTCTGCGCTTTGGGGCCCGCTTCATGGTGGTGCCAATCAAGCCGTTTTAGAAATGTTAGAAGCCATTCATCAAGATGGAGGTGATGCTGATAAGTATATTCAAAAAGCTAAAGACAAAAATGATCCTTTTCGTTTAATGGGTTTTGGGCACAGAGTTTACAAAAATTTTGATCCAAGAGCCAGAATTATTAAAAAGGCAGCAGACGAGGTTTTAGCAACTTTGGGAGTTGAAGATCCAATTCTTGAGATTGCTAAAAAATTAGAAGTAGCGGCCTTGGATGATGAGTATTTTAAATCCCGAAGCTTATACCCTAATGTGGATTTCTATTCTGGAATTATTTATAGAGCTTTAGGTATTCCAACTGATATGTTTACAGTTATGTTTGCAATTGGTCGTTTGCCAGGTTGGATAGCACAATGGAAAGAAATGAGAGAAAATAAAGAGCCAATTGGTCGTCCGAGACAAATTTATACCGGACATCCACTGCGCGATTTTATTGATGTAGAAAAAAGATAAGAATTTAATTCATATAAAAGCTTCACTAATTTGTGGAGCTTTTTTGATTTTCAATAAATTAGAATTTTATGTTAAATTTGAATGTAACAAACGAAACTAATAGACTGCAATTGGTCGTGCTTGGTACAGCGGCAAGCAATGGTCCAACGCCCCAAGTTGAAGAAGCTTACGATCCAAAATCGCTAGAGCATATCAAAGCAGGTACGTATCCGAAAGAGGAAGATATGATAGATGAAATGGAGGAATTGAATGCTGTTTTTCAAAAGTATAATGTTACCGTGCTAAGGCCACAATTGATTTCCGATTATAATCAGATTTTTACCAGGGATATAGGTTTTGTCATAGATAATATTTTTATTAAATCTAATATCCTTCCCGATCGTGAGCGAGAATTAGATGCCATTCAATATGTTATTGATATGATGAATCCTGATAAAGTTATTCGGCCGCCTGAGGAAGTGCATATTGAAGGAGGCGATGTAATGCTCTGGGATAACTATATTTTTGTAGGTACCTATAAAGGAAGCGATTATAAAGATTATATCACCGCGAGAACCAATATGCAAGGTGTAAATTATTTGAAAAATCTTTTTCCAGAAAAAATTGTCAAAGAATTCGATTTGGTTAAATCAAAAATGGAAGCTAGAGATAATGCCTTGCATTTAGATTGCTGCTTTCAGCCTGTGGGGAGCAAGAAAGGAATCATTTATAAAAGTGGTTTCAGAGAGGAAGCGGATTATTTGTTCCTAGTGAGGCTTTTTGGGAAAGAAAATTTATTCCATATCACGAGAGAGGAAATGTATGACATGAACTCTAATGTTTTTTCTATTGCTCCCAATGTTGTGGTTTCTGAAAGAAATTTCACTAGATTGAATAATTGGCTACGAGGACACGATTTTATAGTTGAAGAAGTTCATTATGCCGAAATTGCCAAGCAAGAAGGCTTGCTTCGCTGTTCCACTTTGCCCCTTATAAGAGATTAATTATTTTAAAACGGATAAATTGTCTAACTTTAGTTCGTTTAAAACACAAATAAATATTTAAAAATGAAACAAACTACTAACGCTATTTTAATGATACGCCCAGTTGCTTTTCGGATGAACGAGCAAACTGCGGTTAATAATTATTACCAAAAAGTTTTAGAAGGACTTTTACCAGCTACGGTAAACGCCAAAGCCCAAGAGGAATTTGATGCTTTTGTAAAAAAATTGCGGTCTATTGGTGTAAAGGTAATTGTGGTAGATGATACGCTGGATCCTGATACGCCTGATAGTATTTTTCCAAATAACTGGATATCCTTTCACGAAAATGGCGATGTGGTTTTGTATCCCATGTTTGCCGAAAACCGACGACTAGAGCGAAGAGAAGAAATATTGGATACTCTTGAAGAGGAAGGTTTCATAATTAATGAAATCATGGATTACACGGAGGCTGAAATGGATGGTTTTTTCTTGGAAGGTACCGGAAGTTTGTTGTTAGATCGTGCCAACGGAAAAGCCTATTGTGCTCTTTCACCAAGGGCGGATGAGGAATTATTTATCGAGTTTTGTGAAGATTTTGACTGTGCTCCTGTTATTTTTGAAGCTTTTCAAACCGTGAACGGAGAACGAAAGTTAATCTATCATACCAATGTTATGCTGTGTTTAGGGGAAACATTTGCGGTGATTTGTGCCGATGCCATTGATGATAAAAAGGAACGCAAAATGGTTATTGATAGCCTAAAAAATGATGATAAAGAAGTCATTCTCATTACCGAGGATCAGGTTGCTAATTTTGCGGGCAACATGCTGGAAGTTAAAGGATCTGATGATAGAAGGTATTTGATCATGAGTACTGCTGCTCATCAATCTTTGACCAAAAAACAAATTACTCATCTAGAGGAGCATGTGACTATAGTGAGTTCGAGTTTGGATACGATTGAAGCTTGTGGCGGAGGAAGTGCCCGATGTATGATGGCGGAGATCTTTTTGCCTAGAGCTTAATATAATTTAGCAGATCAAAAAAAGTCAGTCAATTTTAATTTTTGACTGACTTTTTTGGTTCATTATAACAGTGTTATCCGTGAAAATTTGCTTTTGCAATATTGATTAACGCGCTTATGATATATTCTATACCAATAGCAATTACAATAAAGCCAACAATTCTAGAAATGGCTACAATTCCTGAGGCACCAAGGGCTTTGGCTAGAAAATGAGCGCTTCTTAAAATGGCGAAAATGGTGACAGAAATGGCTAATATAGAGCCTATGGCGATGATGATTTCTTGGGTGGAGTGATGTTGATTGTAAAATGCAATTAGCAAAGACATGGAGCCTGGTCCAGCAAGCATCGGAATGGCCAATGGTGTTAGTGCAATATCGTTTCTTTTGTGCGCTTCGTTTTCAATTTTTTTGTTGATTCCTCTCTTTTTGTTGAATTTTCCCGATAATAGTGAAAAGCCAGAACTTACAATTACAATTCCTCCCGCAATTCTTAAGGAATCGATACTGATTCCAAAAAAAGAGAGCACATATTGACCTATTAAGAAGGATACTACCAAAATTATAAAAACATTAATGGCTGTCCAAAGGGAGAGTCTGTTACGTTCTGTGGGAGTGTCTTCTTGCGTTAATCCTACAAAAATAGGAACAGTTCCAATGGGGTTAAGTACAGAAAATAAGGCTGCAAAAAGGTAAATGAATAATTCCATAAAGTTAGTTTTGCACAAAGCTACAATTTTTACAAAGATAGCGCATCTTACTTTTGTTATTTTAATGTTTAGTAATCGCGCGAAAACGAGGCGGTAATTAGGGAGGTGCTGCTGTATTTTTGACTACTTTTGTGTACAATTTTACATAAAAATGAAAAAAAATAAAAAAACAGTAGTTTTGGGCGCTTCTTCAAAGCCTGAAAAGTATGCTTACAAGGCCATACAAATGTTAGTTGATAAAGGACATTCTGTGCTAGCCATAGGGCAAAATGCAGGTGAGGTGGCAGGAATAAAAATTCGTACCAAAACCATCCCGCTAAAAAACGTGGATACAGTTACCCTGTATTTGAATGCCATAAGACAGCGCGAGTATTACAATTATATTATTGAGTCGAAACCCAAACGTGTGGTTTTTAATCCCGGAACCGAAAATCCTGAGTTCTATCAATTGCTTGAACTGAATGGGATTAAAGCCGAAGTTGCTTGTACTTTGGTTTTGTTGGCGACCGATCAATACTAATTTTTGGTGTTGTTTCCAAAAAGGAAGTATGTGACTTTATAGCCCCGATAGTAGTGGAAATCCTTTGGACTCTTTTTTGAGGCCAAAGATTGTAGCGGATAGCGGGACGATGCTGGCTAAAATGCGTTTTTTTACTGCTCCTAAATTGTGAAGGAGTAGATCTTGTATGAATTTAAATGTAATACTTCTTTTATGAATCGGAATCGAATTTTTCTTTCCGAACCCCATGCTAGTGGCAGGGAATTGGCTTATATTGAAGAAGCCTTTCGATTGAATTTGATTACCTCTGGAGGTCAAGGAGTCTTGGGTTTTGAGGAGGATTTGGAGCGCTTTTTGAATTCGGAATTGCTGGTTTGTGCCACCAATTCTGGAACTTCAGCCTTGCATTTAGGGCTTTTGCTTTTGGGAGTGCAGGCTGGTGACGAGGTGTTGTGTCAAACTTTTACTTTTTCGGCCTCGGTGAATCCGATTTTTTATTGTGGTGCGACGCCGGTTTTTGTTGATAGTGAGTCTTTGACTTGGAATATGTGTCCGAATGCGCTAGAAACTGCTATTAAGGATCGGATTCAGCAAGGCAAAAAGCCCAAAGCCATTGTTGTAGTTGATTCCTACGGGATGCCTTTTCAAGCAGCAAGAATAACGGCCATTGCTCAAGCCTATGCTATCCCGATTTTGGAGGATAGTGCCGAGGCTTTGGGGAGTCAATACAAAAACAGGCCTTGTGGTACGCTGGGCGATTTGGGTATTTTTTCGTTTAATGGTAATAAAATAATTACGACCTCGAGTGGCGGTGCACTTTTGGTTCGCAATGACTTACAAAAAGCGAAGGCTTCTTTTTTGGCCTCGCAAGCACGGGAGCCTGCCTCTCATTATCTACATCATGAAATTGGTTACAATTACAGCATGAGTGCGATAGCGGCAGCTGTTGGAAGGGGGCAGTTGGAGGTTGTTTCGGATCGAATTCAGGCTAGGCGTTCCCATCATTTTTTTTATGAAAATATGTTTGCTGCTGTAGATGGAATTACGGTATTTTCGGAACCCAACGCGGATTTTTTTTCGAACTATTGGTTGACTACTATTTTGATTGATGCGGAAAAAACCAATGGCTTGACTCCTGAACTCTTTAGATTGTTTTTGGAAGAGAAGGGAATTGAATCGCGCCATTTATGGAAACCCATGCACCAACAACCCGTATTTTGTGCTTACCCCTATTATGGTGGGCAGGTAGCGAAGAGTTTGTTTGAAAAAGGGTTGTGCTTGCCCTCAAGTTCAAGTTTGGATGAGGAAAGTAAAAATACAATTCAATTTTGTGTTTTTCAATTGCTAGCGCAGTATAATTGCGTGTGAACTTTGAAATTATATGATTGATAGGGCTAGTTTTTCTTTATCAATAGGCTTTTTTGATTATTAAATGTATTTTTGTCGTCATGGAATTTTCTTCAAAATTATTAGAAAAGGCGGTTAGTGAAATGGCTCAATTACCCGGAATAGGTAAAAGAACGGCTTTGCGATTGGTGTTGCATTTGCTGAAGCAACCCAAAGATCAAACCCGATTTTTGTCTGAGGCCTTGATTGGTATGCGCAACGATATTCAGTTTTGTGCGACTTGTCATAATATTTCGGATACCGAAGTGTGTCATATTTGTGCTAATACCTCCAGAAATCACCAACTTATTTGTGTAGTTGAAGATATTCGAGATGTAATGGCTATTGAGAATACGGGGCAATTTAAAGGCATTTACCATGTTTTAGGTGGTAAAATTTCGCCTATTGATGGCGTAGGACCTAGCCAATTGAATATAAATTCTTTAATCGAAAAAGTAAATTTGGGTCAAGTTAAAGAACTGATTTTCGCACTTAGTTCGACCATGGAAGGCGATACGACCAATTTTTATATCTACAAGCAAATGGCCAATTCAAGTGTCTTGTTTTCTACGATTGCAAGAGGAATTGCGGTGGGTGATGAGCTAGAATATGCCGATGAAGTCACTCTTGGACGTAGTATTTTGCAGCGTGTTCCCTTTGAATCTTCTTTCAAAACATCGGGTTCCAATTAAAACTGTTGTGCTCGGTATATTATCTATGAAAACCTATCTTTGTAACAAAAATAAAAGCATGAATAAACCGATTTACTTTTTGATGTTGATGAGTAGTCTGCTCTTCGTTTCCTGTATTCCTTTAAAAGACCTAACCTACTTACAGCAAAAAGAGGAAGAATCGCCCGAAAAAGCGATTATGACTATCGCATCAAAACCGTATCGCTTGCAAACCAATGATGTTTTGAGTGTCAATCTTAAGGCTATTGATCCTAAATTAGTCGCTATTTTTAATGCAAGTTCCAGTGATGGTGATCAAAATCTAAATCAGAATTCAGAGAGCGGCTTGTATTTTAGCGGGTTTCGAGTAGATGATCATGGCAATATTCGGATGCCTATTCTGGGAGAAATTAATGTTTTGGGTTTTACTTTAGAGGAAGTTCGATTGAAAATCGAAAAGCAATTACTTGAAGAGTATTTTAACAAAGAGGCCAATCTTTTTGTCACCGTAAAATTATCTGGTTTCCGATACACCATCAACGGCGAAGTCGGGAGCACGGGCACTAAAACCTTGTTTCAGGAGAGGGTAAATATATTAGAGGCTATTGCCAATTCTGGTGATATTACTATGGTTGGAAATCGGAAAGAAGTCACCATAATGCGAAATTCACCAACCGGTGTAACCTTGCACGATGTCGATTTGACCGATAGAAATGTAATTAATTCTCCCTACTATTACTTGCAACCCAATGATTATATCTATGTGAAACCATTACGACAAAAATCGTGGGGTACGGGTAAAACCGGAATCGAATCCTTGGGTACGATTATTACTCTTTTGTCGCTGGTTACTACGACTTATTTATTATTAAAAAATTAAAACCATTGCGATATAATGCTTGATCTGAAAGACTTCTCTATTTTTGAAAATCAATCTACGTTTGATTTTAAAGGACTTTTAATAAAAATTGCAGGATATTGGAAGTGGTTTTTAATCAGTCTAACCATTGCTTTTTTTATTGCTTATCAAGTAAACATTAGAAAGGAAAAAATCTATGGCTTAGATACCTTGATTTCTGTAAAAGAGGAAAGTAATCCTTTGTTTACCTCCAACACCAGCTTGACTTTCAATTGGGGTGGGGTTTCTGATAAAGTACAAACGGTAACTACCACATTGCAATCGCGCTCTCATAATGAATTGGTGGTTGATAAAATGCAATTCTATATTGACTATTTAGTACAAGGTAAATACAATTTGGTAGATGCTTATGGAGCGGTTCCCTTTCGATTAGAATTGGATAAAAAGAAAGGGCAGTTGGAGGGTACGCTGATCAGTATTGTGTTCTTGTCTGAATCGGAATACGAACTAAAAATTACTTTTGAAAACCCTTCGGTTGCCCTTCGTCATTATGATACAAATACCGTTTCGAGCACGTCTGTCGCAACTGGTGAATTTAAAAAACGATTTAAAGTAGGCGAAATAGTAGCACTTCCTTTTTTGAACTTCCGTCTTCAAATCAATGAAAATCCCGGGTTTTATAAAGGGAATGAGTATTTTGTTCGTTTCAATAGTTTCGATGGAACGGTTTCTAATTACCGCACAATTGGGGTGAGACCCGATGATAAAGGTGGGTCTATTTTGACCCTTAGTTTACAAGGCACCAACAAAGCAAGATTAGTAGATTATTTGAATGCCACTGTAAAAATGTTAATCAAAAGACAGTTGGATAGCAAGAATCAATTTGCGACCAATACGATTGCTTTTATCGATAGTACCTTGGTTACGATGGAGTCACAACTAAAGGAAACAGGAAACGAGTTGAAAGCTTTTAGAAAAGACAAAAACTTTATCAATATTGAAGATGGTGGGGCAAAATTCTCAGATAAAATTTTAGAATATGATGTGCAAAGAGACGAGATTGCTCGCAAAATAGCGTATTATAACTCTTTAAAAGCGTATTTGCGAAATAGTGTTGATTATTCTAAACTTCCAGCGCCTTCAGTAGCAGGAATCGAGGATCCTAATATTGTGGTGAATGTTTCAAAGCTAATCGCCTTGTCTACCCAACGTTCGGAAATGGCTTATGCGGTTAAGAGTGAAAAAATTTTTAAAGATTTTGACAATCAAATGGCGGCGATTAAAAATGTTTTGTTAGAGAATATTGTAACGGCAAAGCAATCCTTACAATATGATTTGGCGACGATCAATAGCAAAATTGGGGTATCAGAAAATGTAATTAAACAATTGCCAGATGACCAGCAAGAATTGATAAAAATTAAGCGTAAATATGATCTCAATGACAATATTTACAGCACATTTTTGCAAAAACGAACCGAAGCGGATATTGTTAAAGCTGCTAATTTATCTGATGTCCGATTCATTGATCCTGCTAAAGATGTCGGCGGTGGGTTGATAGGACCGAAAACCTCCGTGAATTATGTTTTAGCTTTCTTTTTAGGCCTTTTGATTCCGTTGATTATCGTTTTAATGATCTTCTTCATCAACAATTCGATTCAAAACACAGACGAAATAAGTAATCTTACCAAAATTCCAATTATTGGTGTTATTGGTGTAAATCAAGAAAAATCAGAATTGGCGGTGTTTAATAAGCCAAAATCAGCCTTGTCAGAATCGTTTCGAGCTATTCGTTCTTCTTTGCAATTTCTGTATAAAAAACAACTCGTAGATGGTGCAAAAACGCTCATGATTACCTCGTCGGTGAGTGGGGAAGGGAAAACTTTTTGCGCTATTAATATTGCTACTGTTTTTGCTTTGAGTGAAAAAAAGACGGTAATTGTTGGTTTAGACCTTCGGAAACCGAAGTTGTTTTCTGAGTTCGATTTGAAAAACGAGAAAGGAGTTGTAAATTATTTAATCAATCAAAGTGGAATTAATGAAATAATTAATGCGACAGAAATTCCATTTCTGGATGTTATCACCTCTGGTCCTATCCCGCCAAATCCGGGAGAATTAATTATTAGTGAGCGTATTGGTGAAATGATAGCAGCGCTAAAAAAACAGTACGATTACATTATATTGGATACGCCACCCGTTGGCTTGGTATCTGATGCTTTAGAGTTAGATCAATATTGTGATGTAACGCTGTATATTGTTCGTCAGAATTTTTCTAAAAAAGATATGATTACGCTTTTAAATAATAGAGTCAAACGTGGTGAATTAAAGAACACCAGTATTATTATGAATGGCTTTGAGAACAAAGCACGATACGGGACAAATTATGGCTACGGCTACGGCTATGGCTACGGAAATAAAACCTATGCTGCGGGCTATCATGAAAAGGAAGCGCCAAAAACTAGGGTAACAAAAGTATTAGAATGGTTGAAAAAAGAGCGAAAAGTGTAATGAAGGAAACGATTTTGATTACCGGTGGAGCTGGTTTTATCGGCTCTAATTTGACGGACTATTTTTTAGCGAAAGGATACAAAGTAGTGGTATTGGATAATTTTGCCACGGGACATCGGCATAATCTTTTGGAATTTGAGACTAATCCTAATTTTAGGTTGATTGAGGGAGATATTCGCAATGCGGTCGATTGTGCCAAAGCGGTTGATGGGGTTGATTATGTGTTGCATCAAGCGGCATTGGGTTCGGTGCCCCGTTCTATTGCAGATCCAGTGACAACCAATGAGGTTAACGTTTCGGGTTTTTTGAATATGTTGGTCGCTGCCAGAGATGCCAAGGTTAAACGTTTTGTGTACGCCGCGAGCTCGTCTACCTATGGGGATTCAGAGGGGTTGCCCAAAGTAGAGGCGGTCATTGGGAAGCCCTTGTCGCCTTACGCCATTACCAAATATGTTAATGAGTTGTACGCCGAGATCTTTGGGAAGACGTATGGAATGGCAACCATTGGCTTGCGTTATTTTAATGTGTTTGGACGAAAGCAAGATCCAAACGGAGCGTATGCAGCCGTGATCCCAAAGTTTGTGATGCAGTTGATGCAGTTGGAAAGTCCTGTGATTAATGGTGATGGGAACTATTCCAGAGATTTCACCTATATTGATAATGTGCTTCAAATGAATGAATTGGCCATGACGACTACCAATCCGGAGGCGATGAATACTGTTTTTAATACGGCTTACGGAGATCGGAATACGTTGAATGATTTGGTAGGCTATTTGAAAACTTATTTGGCCGATTTTGATCCGAGGATACAAGACGTGGCCCTCAAGTATGGTCCGAATCGCGCGGGAGATATTCCGCATTCGTTGGCAAGTATAGCTAAAGCCACAACTATGTTGGGATACGCTCCAAAATTTTCCTTGCAGGAAGGACTCAAAGAAGCGGTCAATTGGTATTGGGGGAATTTGAAATAGCTGTTGGGGGGGGCTTTTGGCTGTTAGCTTTTGGCCGTTGGCTATTGGCTATTAGCTATTAGCTGTTAGCTTTTGGCAATAGCAAAAAAGATTAAAAATAAAAGACAAAATAATAAAGATGACAATTACAAAGATATGTTGCATTGGTGCTGGCTATGTTGGAGGGCCTACCATGGCGGTTATTGCACAAAAATGTCCACACATTCAAGTGACGGTGGTCGATTTGAATCAAGAACGAATTGCGGCATGGAATGATGCTGACGTGAATAATATTCCCATTTATGAGCCGGGTTTGGCCGAAGTGGTACAAGAAGCGCGAGGGCGCAATTTGTTTTTTTCGACGGATGTGGAAAAAGCGATTGATGAAGCGCAACTGATTTTTATTTCGGTCAATACGCCCACCAAAACCTACGGTAAAGGCAAAGGCATGGCAGCCGATTTGAAATATATTGAGTTGTGTGCCCGTCAGATTGCCAAAGTGGCCAAGGAAAATAAAATTGTAGTCGAAAAATCAACTTTGCCCGTTCGCACTGCCGAGGCGATTAAAAGTATTTTGGACCATACCGGAAACGGGGTGCAATTTCAAATTTTATCGAATCCTGAATTTTTAGCAGAGGGTACTGCGGTGACCGATTTGTTGGCCCCCGACCGAATTTTGATTGGAGGCGACACGACTCCCGAGGGTCAGGAGGCTATTCAATCTTTAGTGGAGGTATATGCTAATTGGGTCGCCCCAGAGAAGATTTTGACGACCAATGTTTGGTCCTCCGAGTTGTCTAAATTGACCGCGAATGCCTTTTTGGCGCAACGTATTTCGTCTATCAATGCGATGTCCGAATTGTGTGAGCAAACCGGTGCCGACGTCAATGAAGTGGCTAAAGCTATAGGAATGGACAGTCGTATTGGTTCCAAGTTTTTAAAAGCGTCTGTAGGGTTTGGCGGTTCTTGTTTTCAAAAAGATATTTTGAACCTCGTGTACATTGCCAAATCGTATGGTTTGCATGCAGTAGCCGATTATTGGGAACAAGTAATCATCATGAATGATCATCAAAAAAGACGTTTCTCCAACAAAATTGTTCAAACGTTGTACAATACAGTTGCCGATAAAAAAATTGCGTTTTTGGGGTGGGCCTTCAAAAAGGATACCAACGATACTCGCGAATCTGCCGCTATTTATGTAGCCGATGATTTAATCAATGAAGAAGCAAAACTTTCGGTGTTTGATCCCAAAGTTCCGTTTCCAAAAGTCCTTGCCGATTTGAATTATTTGCAGTCCAGAACTTCGGAACAAAATCAACGCCATGTTTCTGCAGCGGCTACGGCTTATGACGCTTGTCACAACGCGCACGCCATTGCGATACTCACCGAATGGGATGAATTTACTACTTACGACTGGCAAAAAATTTATGATAGCATGCAAAAACCTGCTTTTGTTTTTGATGGCAGGAATGTTTTAGACGCGGATCAGCTGCAAGCGATCGGGTTTGTGTATCAGCGGATAGGGGCGTAAGGGCGGTTGTTTGTTGTTTGTTGTTTGTTGTTTGTTGTTTGTTGTTTGTTGTTTGTTGTTTGTTGTTGTTGTTGGTTGTTTGTTGTTTGTTGTTTGTTGTTTGTTGTTGTTGTTTGTTGTTGGTTGTTTGTTGTTGTTTGTCGGGTTGTAGGTGTTAAAGGGAGGTGGGAATAAAGAAATTCAATGGGTTAAATTTCAATTAATGGTTTAACTGGTTAATCGGTTA
>JBOFUD010000132.1:0-2961 GCA_051652385.1 Flavobacterium sp. | reverse complement strand
TACAAATTCTGACCCGACGCACCAAAAATAATCCGATGCTCGTAGGCGAACCGGGTGTGGGAAAAACCGCCATCGCCGAAGGCTTGGCGCACAGAATTATAGCGGGCGATGTCCCTGACAATTTAAAAAGTAAAATTGTCTTTTCGCTAGATATGGGCGCTTTGATAGCCGGTGCCAAATACAAAGGCGAATTTGAAGAACGTTTAAAATCGGTTGTAAAAGAAGTCATTGCCTCAGAAGGAGACATCGTTTTATTCATAGACGAAATTCATACGCTGGTAGGCGCTGGCGGTGGCGAAGGCGCTATGGATGCGGCCAATATCTTGAAACCCGCTTTAGCGCGTGGCGAATTGCGTGCCATTGGAGCGACCACTTTGGACGAATACCAAAAATACTTCGAAAAAGACAAGGCCTTGGAGCGTCGTTTTCAAAAAGTAATGGTGGAAGAACCTGATACTGAGAGCGCCATTTCGATTTTGCGCGGTATCAAAGAGAAATACGAAACACATCATCAAGTGCAAATTAAAGATGAAGCCATTATTGCTTCGGTTGAATTGTCGCAACGCTACATTACCAATCGATTTTTACCGGATAAAGCCATCGATTTGATGGACGAAGCGGCTTCAAAATTGCGCATGGAAATCAACTCCAAACCCGAAGAATTGGATGTTTTGGATCGAAAAATCATGCAACTAGAAATTGAAATCGAAGCCATTAAACGCGAAAAAGACGAAAGTAAACTCAAAATTTTAGGGTTGGATTTGGCGAATTTGAAAGAAGATCGCAACGTGATTTACGCCAAATGGAAATCTGAAAAAGATGTGGTCGACCACATTCAGTTGGTAAAAACCGAAATCGAAAACTTCAAACACGAAGCCGAACGTGCCGAACGCGAGGGCGATTACGGAAAAGTAGCTGAAATTCGTTACGGAAAAATCAAAGAAGCACAAGAAAAGCTAACCACCTTAACCCATCAATTGCAAGAAAATCAATCCGGAACTTCTTTGATCAAAGAAGAGGTTACTCGGGAAGATATTGCCGAAGTCGTGGCCAAATGGACCGGAATTCCAGTGATGAAAATGCTACAAGGCGAACGCGAAAAGCTTTTGACATTGGAGAACGAACTTCACAAACGTGTGGTTGGACAAGAAGAAGCGATTGAAGCCGTGAGTGATGCCGTTCGCAGAAGCCGTGCGGGTTTGCAAGACATGAAAAAACCTGTTGGAACCTTCCTTTTCTTGGGAACTACCGGAGTGGGTAAAACCGAATTGGCCAAAGCCTTAGCCGAATATCTATTCGACGATGAAAACGCCATGACCCGAATTGATATGAGTGAATACCAGGAACGCCATAGCGTGAGCCGTTTGGTGGGCGCGCCTCCGGGCTACGTGGGCTACGATGAAGGGGGACAATTGACCGAGGCTGTGCGCAGAAAACCGTATTCTGTGATTCTGCTAGACGAAATCGAAAAAGCACATCCTGACACGTTTAATATCTTGCTACAAGTGTTGGACGAAGGACGATTGACAGACAATAAAGGGCGCTTGGCCGATTTCAAGAACACCATTATCATCATGACCTCGAATATGGGAAGTCAGATTATACAGGAGAAATTCGAGAATTTAAAAGGAAGTGTCGAAGCCGCCACCGAAGCTGCCAAAGTGGATGTGTTGGGATTACTAAAACAAACCGTACGACCCGAGTTCCTTAACCGTATCGACGAAATCGTGATGTTTACCCCGTTGACCAACGCCAATATTGCTCAAATTGTGGGCTTGCAATTGAAAAGTGTCACCAAAATGTTGGCACAACAAGGCATCACCATGGACGCTACTCCAGAAGCGATCAGCCTTTTATCTAAAAAAGGATATGATCCACAATTTGGAGCCAGACCCGTAAAACGTGTCATTCAGCGTGAAGTGCTGAACGAATTATCGAAAGAAATTCTATCCGGCAAGATCACCACCGACAGCATCGTTTTGATTGATGCTTTTGACCATCAACTCGTTTTTAGAAATCAAACCGAGTTGGCAGATTAATTCTAACTAACCAAACCTATCAGTATTTTTAACGCGTATAGGCATCGTAAAACAGCAGTCGAAAGATTGCTGTTTTTTTTTGTAATTCAAAACCTTATAAATCTAAAAATCTACCTAAATTCTTGTATTTTTGCTTTTTTACGAAAAATCAGTAGTCACTTCTTTTTATCATCAATAGCCTCAGCAATGGATATCGTTAAATTTAAAATCACACCCAAAACCATCAAAGTAGAAGTTCGTAATTCTAATAATTACGTTTTTAATTTTAACAGTGCGGTGGCAATAGAAAAACAAGATCGAGATGTTTTATTAAAACTCTACAACGCCTTGGATCTTTTGTTTAAAAAAGAAACTACCGACACCAAACATTACATTGCTCCCAACCAAACCAATATTTTGGATCAAATTAAGGAGGCTGGAGAATCTGAATAAAAAATAATACCATCAATTTTCAACAATTAAAACTAATTAAAAAGTAACGCATGGGATCAGGTTTTTTCGCACTATTAGATGATATCGCAGCCATTATGGATGATGTGGCGGCAATGAGTAAAATTGCCACCAAAAAAACAGCCGGAATTTTAGGAGACGATTTGGCGGTCAATGCCGAGAAAGCCTCAGGATTTGTTTCTTCAAGAGAATTGCCAGTATTGTGGGCCATTACTAAAGGTTCGTTTTTAAACAAACTAATTATTCTTCCAATTGCTTTTGTACTTAGTGCTTTTTCTCCTATCGCAATCAAAGTAATTTTAGTTTTGGGAGGCCTTTACTTAGCCTATGAAGGAGCAGAAAAAATTTATGAATATTTCTTTCCGCATGATCACCACGAAACTGAGATTTCACTAACACAATCCTTCACCGAAGAAGAAATTCTTGCACAAGAAAAAGGAAAAATAAAAGCGGCTATTGTGACTGATTTTAT
>JBOFUD010000131.1:0-11755 GCA_051652385.1 Flavobacterium sp. | reverse complement strand
TCATTTTTAATCAAAGCATTCGACATGGAGCTCAGTTGTGTTTCGGCCAATTCTATGTCGGGCTGAATGCCGCCGCCATCATAAACCGTTCGTCCCTTTCGGGTTTTAAAAGCCGCATAATTTTTTTCCTCTGTCCGAGTCGCTTCTCCATTTTTATCTTTTCTGGCATAATCTAAGGCCTGAATACAGCGTCCAGAAGGGGTATAATAGCGTGAAATCGTAACTTTGACTTGTGTTCCGTACGTCATATCAATAGGGCGCTGCACCAAACCTTTTCCAAAACTACGGCTTCCTAGTACGACAGCACGATCTAAATCTTGCAAAGCACCTGCGACAATTTCAGAGGCAGAAGCGCTTCGCCCATTGACGATAATAACCAGCGGAATATTCAAATCTACCGGATCGCGAGTCGTTTTGTAATTGTTGTTGTATTTCTCTACTTTGGACTTGGTGGTCACTATCGTTTCATTCTTCGGCACGAACAAATTGCAGATATTTACCGCTTCATTCAATAAGCCTCCAGGATTATCTCTCAGGTCTAAAACAATGCGTTCGACACCTTCGCTCTTTAATTGCTCCAAAGCTTCTTTCACTTCCGCAGTCGCTTTTTTGGTAAAATGAGTCAACACAATATAGCCGGTTTTAGCATCAATTTTACCAAAAAACGGAACCGATTTTATTTCTACTTCATCCAAAATCAATTGCGTGCTCCCCGTTTTTCCCTGACGAATATACACAATGTCGATTTTGGTGTTTTTAGACCCTTTGAGTAACTGTGAGGCATCGTCTTTAAAATCCTTCAAGGCAACATCGCCAATTTGTATAATGGCATCGCCTGCTTTCAGCCCAGCTTTATCTGCGGGGAAATTTTTATAGGGTTCCTTGATGATCAATTGATTCTCTCTGCGGCTGATTAGCGCGCCAATTCCAGTGTATTCCCCGGTATTATTAATTTTAAATTTCACCACGTCCGCCTCATTAAAATAATTGGTGTACGGATCTAAACTCAACAGCATTCCTTTAATGGCTTTGTCCATTAAATCGCCCGGATTGGTCTCATCTACATAGTTTGTGTTCACTTCTTTAAAAAGTGTAGTAAAAATTTCAATTTGTTTCGCAATTTCAAAAAAATCGTTTTTGAAACTCACTCCAACATACAAAAAAGCAGAAGCTACCACCGGAATGATGTATTTTTTTTGAAAAAAAGCGTTCATAAGTATAAAGATTGAAGGATAAATAGACTTCTAAAATACTAATAAATGAGGAATAAAAACAACGCAACCTGTTTTTAAAACAATTCAGGTTTCGTTGGAAGGCATTTTATTTCTTCCAACTGCGTTTTGGGTGCATTCTGAGCAGCAAATTTTTCAAAAAGCTGAATGGTTTTGGCGTTAATTTCAGCATACGACAAACGTTCCTTGGTTTGATAGAAAAACATAAACGCTTGTGGCTCGGCCACTGCATCCAACAATAAATGTTTGTTTAGGCGATAGGTTTCTCTCAATACCCGTTTGAAATAATTACGATCAACTGCCTTCTTGAAATATTTTTTAGACACAGAAACTCCCATTTTTATAGGTTGTTTTTCCTCTTTAGCCAAAGGACAATAGACCAATCGTAAGGGATATTTGGACACGGATTTTCCGCCGGTAAACAATAAACCGATTGTGATTTTACTTTTAAGTTTTTCTTCTTTAGGGTAGCTAAAATCCATCAAATTCTAATAAAAAAAGGGTGATTAGTTTGCAAAGTTACAATTAAACCTAAAACAGATTAATGTTTAGGAATTAAATAGCATTAAATAATTTAATTTGTACTTTTGGTGCTAATTTTATAAGCGTGCAAAAAATTATTTCCTACCCCATATCGGTTATTTATTATTTGTGTTTTGGACTTTGTTTGGTGATTTTCCATCCGATACAATGGTTGTGTTTCAACGTTTTTGGTTATCAATTCCATAAAAAAAGTGTGGATTATTTGAATTTTTTTCTGATAAAGTGCACTACTATTTTAGGCACTAGCTATCACTTTGATAATTTAGAAAGTGTTCCAAAACATGCGCCCTTGATCGTAGTGGCCAACCACCAGAGCCTATATGATATTATTGCCATGATTTGGTTTATGCGCCGTTTTCATTGCAAATTTGTGAGTAAAAAAGAATTGGGTTCCGGCATACCGAGTGTTTCTTATAATTTACGTCATGGCGGTTCGGTGCTTATTGACAGGAAAGATCCTAAACAAGCCATCCCGACCATTAAAGGATTGTCTGAATACATAGAAAAACACAAACGTTCCGCAGTTATTTTTCCTGAAGGAACGAGAAGTCGAACAGGTAAACCCAGAGAATTTGCCCAGAGTGGCTTAAAAATATTATGTAAATATGCCCCATCGGCTTATGTAGTTCCCATTTCAATTAATAATTCCTGGAAAATGGTGCGTTTTGGTGCCTTTCCGATGGGATTGGGTAACCGATTAACTTTTACCATTCATGAACCATTGGCCGTAAAAGATTATGCTTTTGACGATTTGATTCAAAAAACAGAGGCCGCTATTGTAGGATCCCTTCGTTACTAAACCTGAATAAAAAACCAATAACTAAATACTAAAATACCATGTCAATTAAAAATATCCGATTAGAGGTGATGCAATTTTTAGAAAAAAACGTCGACAGTTTTGTGGACCAATTTCTAATTCCGGTAGAAAAAATATGGCAACCTTCTGATTTTTTGCCTAATTCTGAGAGCGATACGTTCTTGGAGGAGGTGAAAGAGTTACGAGAAATTGCCAAAGATTTACCTTATGATTTTTGGGTGGCTCTTGTAGGCGATACCATTACCGAAGAAGCTTTACCTACTTACGAATCTTGGCTGATGGAAGTAGAAGGAATTAATAATCAAGAGCGCAATGGCTGGTCGAAATGGATTCGCCAATGGACCGGTGAAGAAAACCGACATGGCGACTTATTAAACAAATATTTGTATTTGTCTGGCCGTGTCAACATGCGTGAGGTAGAAATAACTACGCAGCATTTAATTAATGACGGCTTTGATATTGGCACCGGAACCGATCCTTACAAAAATTTTGTGTACACCAGCTTTCAAGAATTAGCCACTTATGTTTCTCACAATCGAGTATCGCAAATAGCCAAAAATTTTGGAGATAAAAAGTTGGCCAAAATGTGTAAAATGATTGCAGGCGACGAAATGCGTCATCATCATGCTTATAGCGAATTTGTCAATCAAATTTTTAAAGTAGATCCGAGCGAAATGATGTTGGCCTTTCAATATATGATGAAACAAAAAATTGTGATGCCTGCGCACTTCTTGAGAGAATCAGGTCAAAAAATAAGTACAGCCTTCGAACAATTTTCAGATTCGGCACAACGCATTGGCGTTTACACAGCCTCTGATTATGTAGATATTATGCAGAAGTTGGTGGCTAAATGGGAAATTGACAAAATCAGTGGATTAACAGATGAGGCCGAAAAAGCTCGAGATTATCTGATGAAATTACCTGCCCGAATGGCAAAAGTTTCAGAGCGATTGGTTATTCCGACCGAGTCGTATATTTTTAAATGGGTAGAACCTGCACGATTGTAAGTTTGATCGAAGCACCTACCCCATTCTAGTACTTTAAAGTTCTTAAAAACTGATTTTTAAAGCCCTTTTAAAAATCAGTTTTTTTTATAAAACCACGCCAATGAACCACGCAAAATTAATTCATAACACTATAGTATTTGTAAAAAAAACCTTAGCCAATGCCGAAGGAGGCCATGATTGGTTTCATATTGAACGGGTTTATAAAAATGCTTTATTGATTGCCCAAACCGAACAATGTGATGCGTTGATTGTACAGCTGGGCGCGCTATTGCATGATATTGCCGATAGTAAATTTCACGGTGGTGATGAGACGATTGGACCAAAAACCGCTCGCAAATTCCTGGAAGAACACAACACAGAGGAGGCAATTATTGCCCATGTGGAGCAAATTGTTGCCAACATTTCTTTTAAAGGTGGGCATACAGAACGTAGTTTTTCGTCTATCGAACTGGATATTGTTCAAGATGCTGACCGTTTGGATGCCATTGGTGCCATCGGAATTGCACGCGCTTTCAATTATGGCGGATTCAAAAATAGGGCCATACATGATCCCGAAATCGCACCTAATTTGCGCATGACCAAAGAGGAATATAAAAATAGTCAAGCGCCAACGATCAACCATTTTTACGAAAAATTGTTATTGCTCAAAGACAAAATGAACACCCAAACTGGTGCCGCAATTGCCGCTCAAAGGCATCGCTATATGGAAGGTTTTTTATCCCAATTCTATACCGAATGGGAAGGTGAAATGTAGTATTCTGTTACTGAAATAAAAAAAACACTAAAACCAAAACGACTATTCGTTAGCTTCTTTCGCTTTTAGTTCCAGCATGACATCTGAGGCATTTTTAAAAGTTGGATCGCTCTCGATACAGCTGCCTACTCTTTTTTTGTTCAATTTGAAGGTCACATCTTTTTCGGAAGTAAAAAGCAAGGCCGTCAAAAACGGGTTGTTCATGTACGGACTTAACACAAAAAAAGTGTCGTCTATCGAGTGGAAACTCTCAATTTCTTCGGTTTTGTAACGGGCAATTACCGAGAACTGTAAGCTATTATCTTCAGTAATGATCGGTCGCGCGTAGATGTTTTTTAATTCGGTATCGCCAATGGTTTTAGCCAGAGTTAATTTAGCAAAAGAACGATCTTCAATACTGGCGATTACTTTTTGCCAAAACTCAGCAAATATAGGTTGGAAGGACATGATAAAGAGGTTTATTATATTTATAAAATTGGACTGATAAAAATTTGACATTCAAACATCGATTGAAAACAATCTGATCGTTGAATGTCAAAAATGTAATCCGATATTTGACAATCAAAAGGGGCCGTTTTGAGTAACTGCTTTACAAAACGCCCTCTTACTCAAGGATTATTTCCCTGTAAAATTAGCTTTTCGTTTTTCCAAAAAAGCGGTCGTTCCCTCTTTAAAATCCGAAGTTCCGAAACATTTACCAAAGTTTTTGATTTCAATTTCGTAACCATTTTTTCCGTCTTTAAAATTGGCATTAATGGCTTTGATCGCACGACCAATAGCAAAAGGCGAATTCTTTATAATTTTTTGAGCGATGCCTTTAGCAAAATCCAACAATTCTGACTGAGGCACTACATGATTGACCAAGCCATAATTTTTGGCGGTCTCAGCATCAATCATACTGGCGGTCATGATCATTTCCATTGCACGTCCTTTCCCCACCAATTGTGGCAAACGCTGCGTGCCTCCATATCCTGGAATTACCCCTAACGAAACTTCTGGCAAGCCCATTTTGGCGTTTTCAGAGGCAATTCTGAAGTGACACGCCATAGCCAATTCTAATCCTCCACCAAGGGCAAAACCGTTGATTGCAGCAATTACGGGAGTTTTTAAATTTTCAATTAAATCAAACAATTGAATTTGACCATCACTTGCTAAACCTGTACCTTCTTCGAGCGTAAAATCAGCAAATTCAGCAATGTCTGCTCCGGCTACAAATGCTTTTTCACCGCTTCCTGTGATTAGAATTACGTTTACATCTTTATTTTTTCCCAGGTTTTTTATGGCTTTATGCAAGTCAATAATCGTTTCTATATTTAAAGCATTTAACTTTGAAGGGCGATTGATGGTGAGGATTGCAATTTTATCTTCTAATTCGATTAAAACATTTTCGTAAATCATGTTGCTGCTTTTTTTTGGTTTAAGATTGAATAATAGGCAATGTTACCCGAAAAGTGGTCCCTTTTCCTAACTGCGTCTCAAAGGTAATTGTTCCGTTGTAATTTTCTATAATGTTTTTAATAATTCCTAATCCTAAGCCCATGCCGCTAGATTTGGTCGTGAATTTGGGTTCGAAAATTCTCGGAATTACCTCCTCTGCCACTCCTATTCCGTTATCTTGAACCAAAATAACCACATGGTTTTGCGCTCTTTTTACCGCTACTCGAATTGATTTGTCGTCTTGAGAAGGAGCGAGTGCTTGAATGGCGTTTTTAACCAAATTGGTAATGACTCGAATGAGTTGAGAGCGATCCATACTTGCAATTATCGATGGGAATTGACTCTCAAATACGATATACTCTTCGTTAAAAATATCCAAAGCTCGTTCCACGACTTCTACTACATTTAGCGTTTCATTTTGTTGGGCTGGCATGGAGGCAAAATTGCTGAAAGCCGAAGCTACGGCGCTCATGATATCAATTTGCTGAATTAAAGCCTCTGAATACTCGTCCAGCTTTTGCTTACCATCAACAGCAGATGGATCAAATTTTCGTTGAAAACTCTGCACCGTGAGACGCATAGGGGTTAATGGATTTTTAATTTCATGCGCCACTTGTTTGGCCATTTCGCGCCATGCTTCTTCCCTCTCGCTCTGTGCCAATTTGATCGCACTTTTTTCAAGTTTATCTACCATTTCATTGTAAGAACGAATGAGCAAATTAATTTCCATGCTATTGGCATCCAAAACAATTTTCTCATTTTTCTGTTCGATATTGGTCTCACTCATTTTATCGGCAATCGTTTTGAGTGATTTTGTAATGTACGTTGCCAAAAAATACGCCAAAGCAAAAGCAACAATCATCATGAAAGAGTACACTTGTCCGAGTCTAATAAGAAAACTATTGAGTTCGTTTTCGTAAAAGCTATCATCTTCTTCATACGGTAAATTCAACACTCCAAGCGGCTTGAATTTATCGTCTTTAATTTGGCTGTACGAAGACCTGTTTTTAATACCATCGATAGTTTTAATGGCAACAAAACGTTTATCAATAGACGATTGTACTAATTTGAGAATGTATTTCGGAATAGGTGGCGCCGGTTTATCAATGGAAAAGGACTCCTTTGAAGATTTTAGAAGCCCGCCCTTTAAACTAAAAATATTGATCTCGATATTGTGTATCTGCGAAAGCTCATGAATTTTATCTTTAAAAATAAAGCCCAAATTCTGCTCGGTCAAGGGGTAAGTTGTGGTGGCGAGTACGTAGTTGATGTGCTCTTTTACGGCGGTTTCTTTACGTTCTAAACGATCTTGATGGTAATCGCGAGCCTCACTTTTGAATTGCAAAATAGAGATGGAGGCCAATAGAACACTCGAAACCACAATCACCACAATCATCGAAAGGAAAATCCTTGTGCGCAGGGAAAGCATCGACATTTTGAAATTGTTCAGCATAGTTTAGTGATTAGTGACTAGTGACTAGTGAATTAGCTAACTGACTAATCACTAAACACTAGACGCTATTTTTTCTCTCTGATTTTCTTGTAAAAACGAACGCCCAACATGATAATAATTGAAAACAAAAAGATTCCAATCACGCCATACACCCAGTTGAAGGCATTTTTGAGTACCACCAAAAAGACTACCGCAAAAAGAATCAAAGTGGCGCCTTCGTTCCAAATACGCATATAATTGGTCGTGTATTTCACTTCGTTGCGTTGCAATTGTTTAAAAATTTGATGACATCTCAAGTGATACAAATACAATAAAAAAACAAAACACAACTTAACGTGCATCCAAGGCATTTGCAACCAACTTTTACCCAAATCGGTAAAAAGCAACAACCAAAAGGCGACCAAAAAAGTGATCACCGCCGAGGGCCAAGTGATAATATACCACAATCGATACGCCATCAGGTTGTATTGTTTTTGCAAAATCTCTTTCTCCGGCGTGGGTTTATCGGCCGCTTCAATTTGATAGACAAACAAGCGAACGATATAAAACAGCCCTGCAAACCAAGTGACCACAAAAATGATATGTAACGATTTTAAGTAGTTGTAGAGTTCCATGTATTTGTAATTATAGGTTTAAGGTATAGGATTTCGATTAGATTTAGAAACTTTAAACCGCATCCCAATTTAAACCTTCTTATAGTCATTAATCCAATTGGCAACTACGCCACACCATTCGTCTTCATCATTCATACAGGGAACAGCCATAAATTCTTCTCCACCATGATGTAGGAATTGCTCTTTGGCTTCCATGGCAATTTCTTCCAAGGTTTCAAGGCAGTCGGAGACAAAAGCAGGGGTAACTACCGCCAGTTTTTTGATACCTTGCGCTGGCATTTTATTAATTTCTACATCTGTATAAGGCGTTAGCCATTTGTCACCCGCCAATCTTGACTGAAAAGTTTGACTGTATTTACCTTCAGGAATTCCCAATATTTTCACCACTTGTTTGGTGGTTTCGTAACATTGGTGACTGTAGCAAAATTCGTGGGCTGGAGATGGCGTATCGCAACATGTTCTGTCAATTTTACAATGCGATTTCGTTACATCGGTTTTGCGAATGTGACGTTTCGGAATGCCATGATATGAAAACAATAAATGATCGTATTCAAATCCTTCCAGATGTTTTTGAATCGAATTGGCCAATGCCTGAATGTAATCGGGCTTGTTGTAAAATGCAGGAACGTTGGTAAAGGTCATTTCTGGAAAATACTTCTGCCGCAGTTCTTCTGCCAAAACTACAATCGTTGTGGTAGAGGCCATAGCGTGTTGCGGATACAAAGGAAAAAGCATCACCTCGGTTACGCCTTGATCTTTCAGCTCCTGCAAGCCTTTTTGAATGGTCATCGTACCATACCTCATGGCTAATGCCACTGGTATATCTACCAATTGCTTCACTTTTTCATGCATTTTTTTGGAAAGCACGATTAACGGCGAACCTTCACGGGTCCAAATTCTAGCATAGGCTTCAGCCGATTTTTTGGGTCGCGTTTGCAAAATAATCCCTCGAACCAATAAAGCACGCAAAAGATAGGGAACATCTATGACATATTTATCCATTAAAAATTCGTCTAAATATGGTTTTACGTCTTTTGCCGTTGGACTTTCTGGAGAACCTAAGTTGACTAATAGTACACCTTTCATGTTATTTCTTTTATAGTTTAGGGATGAAAATTGGAATCATCGTATTGATTTTAGATTCAAAAATAAGGAAACCCCATTTTTATCTGCGTATTTAGTAATTCTTTTTATAATGTTCGATATCAGCAAAAGTGATGGTTTCAAGTACTAGCCGACTGAATTGACATCAAATATTTCTTTGGTGTGGTTCCGAACTTCTTTTTAAAGGCTGCAATAAAATGACTTCCGGTGCTGTAACCAATTTTTAAACCTACCTCGTTTACATTATAGGAACCACTGTCTAATAATTGTCGGGCACAATCCATTTTGTAATCAAACAAAAAGCCGTACACCGTATCGCCGTAAATTTGCTTAAAACCCATTTTTAACTTCTTTAGATTCAACCCAATAGTATCTGCCAGCTCCTGTAATCCAGGAGGTTCGGCCATATTGGCGATGATAATAGCTTTGGCTTTTTTGATTTTTAAAACATTATCTTCGTCGATCAAAAATGGACATTGCTCCGCATTCGGGTCTTCCAAACGATTAAAATACAAACTTAAGAGTTCATAGCCTTTTCCTTTATAGTATAAATTTTTGATCGAGGGATTCAAAGTGTAATGAAACAACTGCGTTAGCACAATCGCCATTGATGGACTAATATCGCCTTCTTTGTAGTATTTCTTATCTTTATTATCTTCGCTCAAGAATGGGATATGACTGGCTTCGGTGGAGAAAAGACCGTGAAATTTTTGAATTGAAATCAAAATCGTAAACATCCACGTGTTGGGAGCTAATTCAAGATTAAGCGGCAATTCTTTCTGCGGGTTGTAGAACAAGTACGATTTTTCCTCACTCATCTCAAGGGCATAACTCCCTTGGTTGAACAAAAATTTTACGCTTCCCTTCAAACCAAAATGAAATTGAATCAAACCACTTCGCACCTCATGATGCGTTGCAAAGGGTACTATTCCATCATTTTGAAAACGCAATAACGTAAAATCATCTTCAATTTTAATTATTTCAAATGAACTCATAGCGATATTTTTAAAAGTAAAAAAAGAAAGTTGCCAAGTGTTGTTATTTATAATTGCTCTAAATAAAAGACAAGTACAGCCCTTATATCGCTACAAAAATAAAGGTTTTTGATAGAAAACAACGATTTAAATCTAAAAAAGCATATAGCGTTACAAAAAGAACTTTTAGCGTTGTTTTTATCCAAGGTAGAGTTCTAATTTTGTTACCGTTTACAGGAACTGTATTTATGGAAAAAAATCAAGGCGCTAAGCATTACTACTTTTATTCAGTTGGATTAAGTTACAAAAAGGCAGATGCTGCCATCAGAGGTAAATTTAGTTTGGATGCGTTGGCGAAAACTACGTTGCTTGAACAAGCAAAAAACGAGGGAATTCCCGCTCTTATCGTTACTTCCACGTGTAATCGTACCGAAATCTATGGCTACGCAGAACACCCTTTTCAATTAATAAAATTATTGTGCGAGAACAGTCAAGGGACTGTTGAAGATTTTCAAAAAGTGGCTTATGTGTATAAAAACCAAGAAGCCATCAATCATATTTTTAGAGTCGGCACCGGATTGGATAGTCAAATTTTAGGCGATTTCGAGATTATTAGTCAACTCAAAAATGGCTTTATCGAATCGAAAAGCTGGAACCTGACCAATACATTTTTGGAAAGACTGATCAATTCTGTGATTCAAGCTAGCAAAAAAATCAAAACAGACACGGAAATTAGTTCGGGAGCCACCTCGGTCTCTTTTGCCTCGGTGCAATACATTATTAAAAACGTACCCGATATTGGCAACAAAAATATTTTGCTTTTTGGCACCGGAAAAATTGGCCGCAATACCTGCGAAAATTTGGTAAAACACACCAAAAACGAGCACATCACGCTAATTAACAGAACCAAAGACAAAGCCGAAAAACTAGCTGGAAAACTCAATTTGATTGTAAAAGATCATTCTGATTTGCACCTCGAATTACAAAAAGCTGATGTAGTCGTAGTGGCTACAGGAGCTCAAAATCCTACGGTTGATAAAGCGATTTTGAATCTAAAAAAGCCGATGCTCATTTTGGATTTATCCATTCCTAAAAACGTACATGAAAACGTTACTGAAATAGAGGGCGTAACACTGATTCATTTGGATCATTTATCACAAATGACCGATGAAACCCTGGAAAACAGAAAACTACACATTCCTGCTGCCGAAGCCATTATCGAAACCATAAAAGACGAATTTATGGCCTGGACCAAATCTAGAAAATTTGCTCCAACCATCCACGCTTTAAAAGAAAAACTCAATGCGATTAAAAATGCAGAGTTGAATTTTCAAAGCAAAAAAATAACGGATTTCAACGAAGAACAGGCCGAAATCATCAGCAATCGAATCATTCAAAAAATCACTACCCAATTTGCCAATCACCTAAAAGATGAAGATACAATGGTTGATGAAAGCATCGAATGGATAGAAAAAGTATTTCAAATAGAAACTAGTACAAAATAAAATTTTACCATTAAGATATTAAGAAATTAAGGTTGACTTTTTAAGACGTAGTCCTCTTGCATTAAACACAAAGCTTAATGTCACTTAATATCTTAATGGTGAAAAAACAAAGCCTTGGCTTAGAAACAATTTTACCATTAAGAAAATAAAGGTTGTACGTTTTAAAACTTGATTTTCTTATGTTCAACAAAAAGCTTAATATCCTTACTACCTTGATGGTAAAAAAACATAAAATGGCAGAAAAAATAATACGTATCGGAACCCGCGATAGTGAACTCGCGCTATGGCAAGCCCATACCGTCGAGAAAAAACTCA
>JBOFUD010000130.1:0-4219 GCA_051652385.1 Flavobacterium sp. | reverse complement strand
ATTGTAAAAACCGATGCTGCACAGCGGCTGTCGTTGTTTATTCCGCTGCTTGCCTCTTGGTTGCTTTTTGGAGAGCAATTTAGCTTAGTTAAAGTATTGGCTTTTGCTGTTGCTTTTCCTGCCTTGCTTTTGATTTTATCAAAACCAACGAACAATCGTAATTCGAAGTGGGGCTTTCCAGCGCTGGTCTTGTTAGGATTTGGAGTAATTGATATTCTTTTCAAACAAATGGCGCTACAAACCCAATTGCCTTTTACGACCTCGCTTATGGTTATTTTTGCCCTAGCCTTACTTATAATGAGTGGGGTAGTGGCGTACGAAATCGTAATCCAACAAAAGAAAATAGCAGGCATCAATTGTCTTTGGGGCATGGCTATTGGCTTTTTTAATTTTGGAAACATCTATTTTTACCTCAAGGCGCATCAAGCTTTTTCCGAAAGTCCCTCCACCGTTTTTGCAGGAATGAATATGGGCGTCATCGTTTTAGGTAGTGGAATTGGGGTTTGGATTTTTAAGGAAAAACTATCCCAAAAGAATTATTTTGGCATCCTATTGGCTTTGGTGGCCATTATACTTATTACGTATGCTCAATTGAAGTAGTTTTTCTAGATTTTTTTAGGTCAGCATTTGTACGTATTTAAAAAATAAGTATATTTACTTAATTAATACGTATAAAATGAAAGAAATCAAATTTCCTCAGTTAACCATTGTTGGAGCCGGACCCGGCGATGAAGAACTAATTACTCTAAAAGCAATCAAAGCACTTCAAAACGCAACGGTTGTTTTATATGATGCTTTGGTTAACGAAAGTTTATTGCAATATGCAGTGGGAGCACAAATAATTTTTGTCGGAAAACGGTATGGTTGTCATGCGTATACACAAGATCAAATTAACGAATTGATTGTTGTAATGGCCAAGAAGCACGGCCATGTAGTTCGGTTAAAAGGCGGCGATCCTTTTGTGTTCGGACGTGGTTTGGAAGAGCTATCCTACGCAGAAGAACACGGAATAGCAACAGCGGTAATTCCTGGAATTTCGTCGGCTTTGGGAGTGCCAGCAGCCAACGGGATTAGTTTGACACAACGCCATATTGCCGAAAGTTTTTGGGTCATTACCGGTACCACTTCCAACCATGAATTGTCTCATGACATCCTCCTTGCCGCACAATCGTCTGCGACCGTCGTAATCTTGATGGGAATGCATAAGCTACACGAAATTCTGTCCATTTATCAACAAAACAGAGTCGATGATTTGCCGGTAGCCATTATTCAAAACGGAACAAAATCCGATCAGAAAAAAGCGATCGGCACTATTGCAACAATTTACGATTTAGCGATTCAAAACCAACTTTCGTCTCCAGCCATTATCATTATTGGCGAAACTGTACGAACTGCGATCAAAGAACATCAATACTTAGAAACGATTTGTCCCAATTCATTCGATTTTTAGGCTGTTACAAAAATAAAATCTAATAAAAATAAGCATTTGGGCGTGTCCCCACTAGCGCAGTCGTTCCTCCTCGCTAGTGGGGTCGGGCTGTACGTTCCCGCTTTTTTTGAACCCGAAAAAAGGTCCAAAAAAGAGCTCCACTACCATCCCTCACGCAAAAAAAGGACAAACTATTCGTTTTTTGTTTAATAATCAACCTAAAAGGAGGTTATTAATTTAAAATTAGCTTTCTCCCCTTCACAAAGCGAGCAGCAATAAGTTGGTGGTACATCCATAAAACGAACTCCTTTTGCGATTCCTTGACTCGGATCTCCAAAATCAGCGTTGTAAATCGTTAAACATTCAGAACATTGATACGAGTCCTCCATCTTTAGGTCTTTTTTGGTGGTGATACTACTTATTTCTAAAATCGACTCGCCCAATGCATCAAAATATAATTTACTTAATTCAATTAATATCGTCGGTAATTCTAATTGGTCTACATCTTGTGTATGCACAATATATTCCTTGGTGTTGGGGTCGAATTTTTTAGCAAAAAGAACATTATAAGTAGGTCTTATTTTTAGAGCCTCCAAATCTTTTGGAAGTGCATTTCTCTCAATAACAATCGAAGTAAAACAATGCCCTTCTCGGTTATAATCTGAAATCCCAAAAGTAAGTCCATAAGTGCTAATATCAAATTGATCTAATGTTCTAACCAAAAATGTTTTGAGGTTAAGCGCCCAGTCTTTAGCTACCGGTAAATGCCAATTCAGTTCCAAAAGCGAATGCCTAACATTGATGCCTTTCTTACCTAAAAACTTTTCCCAATCTAATTTTCGCTCTTTTGGAATTCCTTTCACAATAAATGATTTCCAAGGTGTAATACAAATTTTACCAATTTTGCAGTCAAAACACAAATCGCACATTTCATTCAAAAACTGTAAGTCATACTGATTGTTGCGCCAATACAAGCCCAGCCAATATTGATCGATCCCCATTTTGTTCATCCCTTCATAATACGGAAAGGGATAAAACGGAATATGAAGAGGCTGGTCAATTGTTCTATTGTTGGAATCCAACGTTTCATTAATTAATTGAAATAGTATTTCAGCCGAATCCGGATCTTCCTCTAAAATTGCTTCTATTGCATAATATATTTCGGCAATATTCCAGCTGTATACCAAGACCGGATAGCGCTCCATTTTTCTCCATTTTGGCAAACAGATGTATAAAAACCAATAATCTTCATGCTCCGAGGCTACAAAATTAATTTGACCTGTAAACAAGGGTACCAGTTGCTGTTTCGGATCAGTGATATTGATTTTTAGCAGCGGATTTTCTTTGAATTGTTCTAAAACATACAAAAATTTGTTGCCCGTAAGCCAGGGAGTATTTCTGAAAATATCGGTCGAGACATAAGACGAAACAATGTTGTTACCACTTTGTACTTTTGGAAACACAAAATGATGTTTTCCTGTTCCATCTTTTTCAAGGGCTTGAAATCCTTCGGGAAAAATAATATCCTGACGCGAACCAAACGAAATGGCTTTTTGTCCTTGAGCGAGTCCCATTGAAACAATTTCTTTCAATTCGCCCGGAGAAATCACGCCTCCTTTGACTATTAATCGTGTTAAATCCATGTTTTTTTGTTTTCGGTTTTGGCTGTTTTTCCTTTTACCACCCAGATTATTTATATTTTGATAGTAGCTCTTTTACTTCAGTTTTGCAGCTGCCACAGCCCAATCCTGCCCCTGTTATTTTGCAGAGATCGGTCAGATTTGCTACTCCACTTTTTATGGACTCTTCAATATTTCCGCTGCCTACTTGGCTACATGAACATACTAATTTTCCTAAAACTGCTTTTGCATTCGAGCTTCCTCTAAGCAAGGAGTTTCTTTTGTCTGAAAGTTCTATTTTACTTTCTATCATCGTTTTGAATTCTGCAAATTCTGTTTTATCCCCCATAAGAATTGCGCCAATAAGCAAGTCGTTTTTTACAATACACTTCTTATAGTAGCGTTTTCCTAAATCTGAAAAAACAATTTCCTCATACGAATCGTCATTTTCGGGAACTTCAATTTCACCGATACTGCACAAATTGATGTCTTCTAATTTTAAAATATTCATCAATACAGAACCTTTGTAACAACTACTTACATCGCCTGCTAAAAAATTGGCCAAAATATCGGCTTGTTCCTCTGCAGCCGAAGTAATACCGAATAATTGGTTGTCAAATTCAGCTATCTCTCCCATAGCAAAAACACTTGGATTTGAGGATTGTAAATGTTGGTTGACTTTGACGCCTCGGGCACAAGTAATACCTGCTTCTTTGGCAATTTCAATATTTGGAATGGTGCCAATGGTATAAACAATCGCATTTGCGGTAAGTATTCGACCACTTTTTAAGGCAATTTCGATTTCATTGGGAGTATCAGTATCAAAAACGGTACTTACTTCATTATCAAAATAAATTTGAATGTCTCTAAGTTGTACCTCTTCGGCCAATAATTTACTTGAAATTCGGTCCAATTGTCGCTCCATTAATCGAGAAGCTCTTTGTACAATAGTAATTTTTATTTTTTTATGCTTTAAAGCGGCGGCTAGTTCTAATCCTAGTAAACCTCCGCCCACAAGCACCACATGTTGCTCCTCAATAGGTAGTTTGGTTTGTTCTAAATAGTTTCGTAAGCGATCGGCATCTGATTTTTTTCGCATCGTAAAGCGGCCCGGCAGGTGCAATTGAGCATTTTCAGGAATAAAAGGACGACTACCGGTAGCCAAAATCAA
>JBOFUD010000129.1:0-3790 GCA_051652385.1 Flavobacterium sp. | reverse complement strand
GTATGAAAAGAGAACTTTGGAATAATGCGCTGTTCGTTCCAAAGCAATTCTTGGGAAACATAAAGTCCCGTCCCTATTGCATTGGCAATAATATCGCCAGAGGAAGCGCCCCATTCGGTCGAAAAACCATCCATGATCTCTACAGCAGAAAGGAAAACAAATCCTAAAGTGCTACCAAAAATAAGCTGATCTCGTTGTTTAACGCCGCTCCATTGCAAAGCCTCTGCCCCTAAACGCCCTAAATGATAGGAAGAATACAGATGGCCAACTTTATCCATTTGTAACCACTCGGCATTGTCATTAATAAAATGAAAATTGGATTTAGGATAATCGGCATACCAAAGTTGGTTTAATCCTAGCAAAGCCGCCCCTCCCAAAGCAGACTCGGCAATAATAACAACATTGCGTCTCGGGAAATTCAACGTATCAGAAGGGCTTAAAAAAGATTTTGGAGCCTCCTGCGCCATAAGACCGCAAGTGCTCCAAAAAATTAGTACTACTCGAAAAAAACGCTTCCGAGATGAAAGTACTATCGTTTTACTCCTTGGTTGTTGATCCAATCTGAATACTTTTTGGCATTAATATTATGTTCGGGCAAAGTTGCCGCAAACTCGTGGTACCCAAAACGATCTACACTGGCGCAAAAATAAATAAAATTGTGTTGCTCGGGAGCCAAAACAGCTTCGAGTGCCGTAATATCCGGCATTGCGATAGGACCTGGAGGTAAACCGATATTTTGGTAGGTATTGTAAGGGGAGTTTAAAAACAAATCGTTGTAAAAAACGCGTTTGATCACTTGATTGAAATCGTTGCTTTTCTTTTTTATAGCAAAAATTACAGTTGGATCGGCTTGCAATGGCATTTCTTGTTTCAAACGGTTCAAATATACTCCTGCAATTCGAGGTCTTTCGTCTTTTTTCACAGATTCTTTATGCACAATCGAAGCCAAAATCGTAGCTGTCACTGGTGTTAATCCTTGCTTGGCTGCTTGTTGTACTCTTTTTTCATTCCAAAAATTTCGATATTCCTTGATCATTTTATCGCGAAACTTATCGGCAGTAATATTCCAATAGATTTCATATGTATTGGCTATAAACATGACAAAAACATTCTCTTCGGTAAAACCGTTTTCTTTTAAGAAAATAGAATCTTTAAAAGTATTCAATAACGTCAAACTATCCGGCTCAATTTGTGACCCTACACGTCCCGCTAGGTTTTCTAATCGTTCTTGGTTATTGAAGGCTAAATCTACCGGATCGTTGCTACGCATGGTTTTGACCAAATCGTAGCTGCTCATTCCCTTCTTCAACAAAAAGCGACCTGATTTTACATTTTCTGGATAACTGGTTTTGCCTGCAACCATTTCAAATAAATTCATATCGGCGACATAAGGCGCCATAACTTTTTTAATCGCATTATAATCGGCACCTGAAGGAACGTAGACATACACTTTATCTTCATTGAATTTAGTATTGGCACTAAAGATTTGACGCATCAATACAAAACCGTAAATTAGTAATGCAGAAACTAGTACTACCGCTCCGATGGAAATAATTTTTTTTAGGTTCAAAATAAAAAAATTTAAAATTTGTGATTAATTAATTGAAAAATGGCCTCGTCTTTAAAAATCCCATTGACAAGCACCCAATCTTTTTTGACTCCAATTTTTTCGAAGCCAAATTTAGTAAAAAGCGCCACACTTGCACTATTTTCTATTCCAATATTTGCGTAAAGTTGGTGTAAATTCAGATCATAAAAAGCATACCGAATTAGGAGCTCTAATGCCTCGGAACCAAGTCCTTGACAACGATTGTTTCCGGCTTGAATTACAATTCCTACGCCAGCCCTGCTGTTTTTGGGATCAAATTCAAATAAATCGATCAGACCAATGGCCGGAAAATCTTGATTTTGACAAATAGCCAAACGCAATTGTTTGGCTTCAAAGATGTCTTGATGGGCATTTTGGAGGTATTGCTTAATCAAAAATCTGCTGTATGGCGTCTGAGTATTGCTTACTTCCCAGATATTCTGATCGTTTTCCATGGCGTAGATAAATTCCAAATCACTGGGCTCTAATGCGCGAAGGTAAACGGTAGTTCCTTTTAATGAATTCATAGAAAGTGGTAGTTAAATTTCGATTTGGCCTTGAAATACAAACGCCGCTGGTCCTTTCAAGAAAACTTTAGTAAAGTGATTCTCATCGCACTCAAAAGACACCTCGAGTTTTCCTCCTTCAACATTCAAATGAATGGCCTTGGCTGTTGTAATTTTTGTGGCATACATGGCAAGAGCAACTGCAGTCACGCCCGTACCACAAGCCAAAGTTTCATCTTCCACCCCACGTTCATAGGTACGAACGGAAAAGGTATCTTCATTAATTTGAGAAACAAAATTGATATTACTACCCGCTTTTCCGTACAAACTGCCGTAACGAATGGCGGCACCATTTTCTTTCACATTATAATCTTTTAAATCTTCCACTATTTGCACATGATGTGGAGAACCTGTGTTTAAAAAAGCGTATTCTGGAGTGATTTTTATCTCAGTAACATCAATCATTTGCAAAGAAACCAAACCATTTTCGGCTACGGTAGCATGATGCAAACCATCGGTAGCCCTAAAAGTGGTGGTATCCAGAATGACGTTCAATTGTTTTGCAAAAGCCACCAAACAGCGGCCTCCGTTGCCACACATCGAACTTTCATTTCCGTCTGAATTGTAATACACCATTTTAAAATCAGTTTCATCGTCATTTTCTAATAAAATTAAACCATCAGCACCAATGCCAAAGCGTCGATCGCATAGTTTTTCAATGAGTGTTACATTCGTTTTTGGAAAAAAAAGAGAACGATTATCAATCATTACAAAGTCATTTCCAGTGCCTTGGTACTTATAAAATTCTAAAGTCATTTGTTATTATTTAAAACACAAAAATACAATTATTAATTATAGTTAAACACTGTTAAAGAACGTTAAACTCGTTTTTCATTAGTGATTTATATCATAATTTTGTATCTAAATAACTAATAAAACTAAAATTACTTATGAAAAAAATTTCATCTTTATTGCTAGTATCCATTCTTAGTGGGGCCACTACGCTGGGTGGTTACAAACTTTTGTTTGATGACAACGGGTATTTTTCAGATCAAAAAAAAGGAATTGTTACCGTTGCCTCTGAAAATTATGGGAAAAATATAGGACTTGCAGCAGAAGCGATAGATTTTACCGAAGCCGCCGAGAAGACCGTGCACTCAGTGGTTCACGTAAAAAATGTGACCCGAAGAACGGTTAGTAATCCAATTTTGGAATACTTTTATGGGTATGGAGGAGGTCAACAACAGGAACAAGTAGGAACCGGTTCGGGAGTGATTATCTCAGAAGATGGCTATATCGTTACCAATAATCACGTGATTAAAGACGCGTCTGAAATTGAAATTACCCTCAACAACAAAAAAACGTACAAAGCAAAATTGGTGGGTACCGATTCAAAAATGGACATCGCCTTATTAAAAATATCGGCTGATGAAAAATTGCCTTACACTGTTTTTGCCAATTCCGATACTGTAAAAGTGGGCGAATGGGTTTTGGCTGTAGGGAACCCTTACAACTTAACTTCTACTGTAACTGCTGGTATTGTTTCAGCCAAAGCCAGAAATCTAGATGCTCGAGGCATTCAGTCCTTTATTCAAACGGATGCTGCGGTAAACCCGGGAAATTCAGGTGGTGCCTTGGTTAATGCTAGAGGAGAATTAATCGGAATCAATACCATGATTTCTTCTCCAACCGGAAG
>JBOFUD010000128.1:0-4761 GCA_051652385.1 Flavobacterium sp. | reverse complement strand
TAGTGTTTTAAATAGCTCAACGGTGTGCGAAAGATCAATTTCAGTATTTTTCCTCTTTTCAATTTGTTGGTTTAAATAGTTGGTGATGAATACAATATCATCTTCTGCGTTTTCTTCTTTTACATTTTTGTAATCATCATCGAGTACTTTTAGACCGTTGTATAGGTTGGCAATTGATTGTTGTTTTAGTTCGTATTCCTTTTTCAGGTTATGATTGATTTCATTGTATTCCTTTTCACTTTCTTTAAAGGAATGATCCATTAATTCTTTGTCTCTTTCATAAGCCGAGTACGAATCGTTTACGGCATTCAAAAATGTCAAAACAAAGGGGTTGTCCTGAAAATATGGGGGCAGGTGTTTGTTAATTTGTTTTTGTAAGAGTTTGTGAAATGTTGCCATGGTTAAAGTTCATTTAAACTGGTGATGGTCATGGTTTGATTGTGTAATACGCAACTTGAGAACGGGCGAAGCGGGGATATTTCTCCGTAGGAATAAAAACCTGTAAGTAGGGTAGTTTGGCCAAATATGTCTGAGACTGCTTCTACTTCCTCGTCTATTCTATGATTTAAAATGACTTTTCTTCCCACACAACTAACTAGTATCGCTAATTTTGGGGTAGTATTATGGATTGTCATACAACTAGCTGCGGCATCACTTGCAGCATCTATGATTTTATCAAAATTAGCTCTCATGAATCTCACTTTGCTTCCCACAGGAATGTCTCCTGCAAAAGTCATGGATTGTTTTTGTTCATCTATCGATACTATTGTACGAACAATATGATCATCTGTTTCTTTGATCTGAATGGACAATGGGAATAATAAGGCTGATCCGGGTAATCCTTGAGCATATTTGCCTAGATAGATTTTGTACAAGTCCAATACATTCTTCCCGTCAATTTCATACACTACATTGTTTTCAGATTTAGTTACTATTCGCTCTAGTCCAAAACTTTCCCAGCCCCCAATTGACCCATGAGCGACTTGTAATTTGTGACCATAAAAACCTATGGCGATTGTTTTTCCGCTGCTTGGTAATTGATTTAGTCCTACAAATGTTTTTTCGAATTTTGAACCATCTCCTGCCAAGCCTCCAGTAACTAGAATCTCACTTTGGGTCGCTTCATTTATCCCTTTTATAAGTTCACTTCCGTTTACTTTGGCGCCATCCGCGAGGACAAAAATTAGCTTTAGGTCTTTTTTGGGAAGCTGTTCAATTAAAATTTTTCCTGCGTCGAAACTATTGGTGTTTTTTTCAATATTTACCTCCGAAGTAATAATTTTTGTGTCGTTAAATTGAATGGCTACCAATGAAATAGTGTTGTCAAACACTTCTTTGTCAAAAATCTCTCCGGCAGATGAGGCTAGTGCTAGCGTAGCATTTGGGAACTTTTCGCGAATAATATTATAATGGTTACTATCTGCAACTAATTCGCTTGCGCCAAAACCAAGTACTAAATCTGCTTCGCATAACAAAAGTTGATCTTTGTTTATTTCCTTGGTAAACGTTTGGTTTTCAAGCAAAAGAGAGGCGACTTTCATAGCGATTGTTTTTTAAGTTCAATATTTTGTAAAAGGTTGTAAATCGTTGATTTTCCTATGTCTAGTTTTTTGGCTGTTTTGAGTACATCGTTATTGTTTTTCTTCAAAAAGTGTATAATAATTTCTTCGGTGTAGTGCTTCATTGTTTTTTCTTCAGCTAAAAATAGATCATTGGAACGGATGCTAGTACAGTTCAAGTCATCTTTTGTAATTTGAGTGCCGTCACACATGACACAAGCCAGGTCGATTACCGATTTCAGTTCTCGAATGTTTCCAGGAAAAGCATAGGAAAGCAACTTTTCTTTAGCTTCTTTTGATAATAAAAGGGGACTCATTTTGTTGTCTTTTGTGAATAAATCCATAAAATGCTTTGCCAATAACAAGCTATCATTTTCTCGATCTCGAAGTGGAGGCAGCTCGATGGGGAGGCCAATAATTCGGTAGTAGAGGTCTACTCGAAAATTGCCTTTTTTTACTTCTTCTGTCAAATCTTTATGCGTAGCGATAATAAGGCGTGCATTGAATTTTATTTTTGCCGTACCCCCAACACGAACCACTTCTCGCTCCTGTAAAACCCGCAATAGTTTGCTTTGTAAATTCAAGTCCAATTCAGCTATCTCATCAAGAAAAATGGTACCGCCATCCGCTTGTTCAAATTTTCCAATCTTTCGTTCGTTAGCGCCAGTAAACGCTCCTTTTTCATGGCCAAAAAATTCGCTTTCTATCAAATCTCTCGGAATAGCTGCCATGTTTACTGCAACAAAAGGTTCGTTTTTTCGTTCAGAATTATAATGAATGGCATTGGCTACAACTTCTTTTCCGGTGCCGGTTTCTCCGGTAATCGATACATTGATGTTGTTGTTCAATGCTTTGTTTATTTTATTGAAGATGTTTTTGATTGCTGTGCTTTGTCCAATGATTGTTTTTTCAAAACTGAACTTTTGCTCCAGTTTTTCCTTAAGTATCTCTACTTCTTGAACAAGGTTTCGGTTTTCTTTGATTTTCAGAATGGTATTCCAAAGTAAATCTTTTGTTTGTGGACTTTTGACAATGTAATCTGTGGCACCGGATTTTAAAAAATCAACCGCAACTTCAATATCTTCTTGACCACTGATGATTATAATTGGGATCGTATTATTGATTTCTCTAATTCGTTTAAATAGCAAGTCTCCCGAAATATCAGGAAGCCCAAAATCCAGGCAAATGATATCCGGTTTTTGATATAGATTATTGAGGCATTCTCTTGCTGTTCCAAAAAGTGAAACCGTATAATCGGGATTTAACTTTAGATGGTGCTTTAATATTTCTCCAAAGTAAGGATCGTCTTCAATTATGAAAATTTTTAATTCCTCCATCTCATTAGGGGCTTATTTCTGTCTAAATTAGTAAAAATTAAGGGAATATGCTGGTTTTGGCCTAATTCTTTTTTCATATAACCTTTGTTTTGAGTAATCTTTCTAGTACTTTTAATCCTGCTTTCGGTGCAATAAGCAATGTGCATTTGAAGCGTGTTTTTTATTAGGGCACAACTTTTGTTACGCTCATTTTGAGAAATTACACAGCAACTTTTGAGATCAATAAATAGTCATCCATCCTTTTATTATGAAAGAACAATTTAAAAAATTTTTGAACGAAGAACAAGACCCCAAAGCAATTGAAAAAATTACCGCTAAGCTTCATGATATTTTGATGAAAAATGAAGAAGTGGGCTACATTGCAGTTCAAAAAAAACCGGCATTGACCGTTTTGCCAGATAGTATTGCTTTGACCAATAAACGAATTATTATTTGTCAACCCAAAAATCTCGGGCTTTCCATGCATTTTGTCGATTATACTTGGGATGAAATTGATAGCGCTTTTGTTAAAGAAAATATTTTAGGTTCAGAGTTTTCTTTCTCTACCAAAACAGAATTGCAAATTACCATTGATTATATTCCAAAAATTCAGGCGCGTAAAATCTATACCTATGCTAAGGAGCAGCTGGATAGGTTAAAAAATGGAAATGTGGTGCCTCCTCCCGACAGAGAAATAACAGCCGAAGCCGAAATTATTGAAGAGGTAGAAACTGAGGAGGTACTTAATTTTGCTGAGATTATACCAACTACAAGCATTCATGAAACTAGTTTTGCAGCCGAACCTCCATCCTCTATCAATAATACTGGTTTAAACCAAGAGGAATTGTTTGCAAAATTGCAGAATTACAAAAAACTTTTAGATAATGGACTGATTTTACAGGGCGAGTATGATGCTTTTAAGAAAGAAATTTTAAGTCAAATGTAATTTGTTTTCTAAAAAAGACGGCTGATGTTTTGGAGCAGCCGTTTTTTTATAACGTTTTCTTTTGCTTTTCCACAAAATTATTGGATTGCAATTCGAGTAAATCGGAAGCATTTTTTCGTTGTAACGCATAAAGTTGCTTGTCTTCGGTAAGATCTGCATACACCTTTTCGTGCATAGTGGCACTGGTTTTTACCAGTAATTCTCTTTGGTGTTTGTCTTGTGTTATGGTAGCTTTTAGCGCTGTTTCGAGGTCCTCTAGTTTGTAATCATATTCGCCTTTGGGTGACAATAATTTGGCAATAATAGGCGATGTTTCAATGGCCAGAAACAGCAACATAATAAAAAAAGAAGGTAACCAAGGCAAACTATTCAAAGCATTGATTCTCGCCATGAGACCATCAAAACCATCAATGATGGGTTGAGTTTGAATCACTTTTTTGTCCAAATCGGCTTCTAGTTTTTTGTTTTCTTTTTCTAGTACGGCAATTTTGGCCAAATTGGATTTTTGTAAGGTGTCGAATTCTTTTTTAGATAAATCGTGTTTGGCAATTTTTTCTTTAAAAACCGGGCCTTTACCTAGTTTTTTGGTGCCAGTCGTTCCTTCAGCTTCTGTTATGTAAGTTTCATATAGGGTGTTGACTTCTTTTTCTTTTTTGCTGATTTCGGTTTTCAAATTGGTGATTTCTGCTTTGTTTTTGTCCAAATCGGTTCTGAAGTAAGCAGCGATTTCTTTTTTGTTTTTTAAAGCCATTGCATTTTTCTCTTTCAAAAGAACCGTATTGATTTCTTTTTCAAAGATTTTTATTTCTAAGGGTTTTGAGATGACAATCGCAATAATGATTGCCAATAAAATTCTTGGAGTTGCTTGTAGCAACTCGGCACTCAATCGGTCTCTTTTTCTAATGGTTGACACGATAAATCGGTCTAAGTTAAAAATGAG
>JBOFUD010000127.1:0-2078 GCA_051652385.1 Flavobacterium sp. | reverse complement strand
AAAAGAAAGCCATCGTATTTATGATTTCTGACTTTATGTGTGATAATTATGAGCAAACCTTAAAAATTGCTTCCAAAAAACATGACATTACAGGCATACGAGTCTACGATATTCGAGAAGAAAAAATGCCCAATTTAGGGATGGTGACCATGCTCGATGCCGAAACAGGACGCACCCAGTTGATTGATACAGGATCAAAAACGGTACGACTCAATTATGAAAAACACTACATCGATAAAGTCAATTATTTTAAGGAAACTTTTCGCAAATCCGGTTCGGGTGTTGTAAGTACAAGGGTAGATGAAAGTTATGTTACCAAGTTGTTGAGTTATTTTAAATCGAGATAAGGATTTTTGATTGAAGAGTAACGATTTTTGATTTTTGATTTTTTTGGAAATAAAAAGCGGATAAGTGAATAAACAAGAATTAGAAAATAGATTGATTGATTTTGCTGCGCTAATAATTTTTTTAGCAACTAATTTTGAAAAGAATTATGCTGGAAATCATTTGGCAGGACAAATTATTCGTTCAGGAACTTCTCCTGCATTAAATTATGGTGAAGCTCAAAGTGCAGAAAGTACTAAAGATTTTATACATAAAATGGGTGTTTGTTTAAAGGAATTAAGAGAAAGTTTTGTTTGTTTGAAGATTATAGAAAAGGCAAATTTGACCAAAGATGTAGAAAGAGTATCAATTGCAAAAAAAGAAGTGAACGAGTTAATTTCAATTTTTGTATCAAGTATTAAGACATCTAAGGGAAACATGAAATAAACAGGTTGAAATTGCGTGATCTGAGATCAGCAATCAAGGATCGTTAATCACTAATCAAAAATCAAAAATTTGCAAAATAAAAGAATGAAAAAAATAATAGTACTTTTCTTTTTTACAATAAGTATTTTTGCCCAGCAAAAACAAGTACTGACGTCTATAGATACCACCAAAAATAAAATTGGCGCGGAGTTTCAACTCTCCCTAAAAACTACGGTAAACGCAACTTCGAAAGTAACGTTTCCCAATCTTAAAAACATTGGTCCTTTAGAAGTAATTGAGTCGTATCCAATTGACACCGTTAAAAAAAACGATCAAGTAGAACTTATTAAAAGATACGGATTAACCCAATTTGATTCCGGACAATACACCATTCCGGCCGTTAAAATCCTTATCGATAAAAAACCTTTTTTCTCTGATTCTATAAAAGTAGAAGTTGCCAATGTTGCCGTCGATACTTTAAAACAGAAAATGTACGACATCAAAGGGATTATCAAAGTAAAGGATTCTTGGGGAAATTGGTGGCTCTATTTATTGCTATTTGTTCTTCTTGCGGCTATCGCAGCTGGGGTGTATTGGTATTTCAAAATACGTAAAATCACCAAAGAAGAAGCAATTGTTTACAAAACTCCCATCGAAAAAGCGACTATTTTACTGAATTCCCTAGAGCAAAAAGAACTGTGGCAAAAGGGCGATGTTAAATCGTATTACAGTGAATTGACAGATATTGCTAGAAATTATATCGAAGAAGCAATCGCTATTCCGGCCATGGAAAGTACTACATCTGAGTTAGTAGCCGGACTTAAAGCAGCTTCGCAAAAAAAGAAAATGCAGTTGTCTCAAGAGACGATCGACAATTTAGAACGCGTTTTGAAACAAGCCGATTTGGTGAAATTTGCCAAATCGAAACCACTTGATTTTGAAATAACTGAGGATAAAAATAAAATTCAAAAAGCCATTCTAACCCTCGATAATGCCATTCCGGTGGCAGTTGAAGAAGAAGAAGATATTTTAAATGAAGCGCAAAAGCAAAAACAACTTCAAATTCAAGTAGAAAAACAACGCAAAGCTAAAATCCGAACCTTTGTTGGTGTCGGAATTGGTGTCGTGGTGAGTATTTTTCTGTTTTTTGTGGTGACCAAAGGATTTATGTACACCGTTGATACCCTTTTAGGGCATCAAACCAAAGAATTATTAGAAGGAGAATGGGTGAAAAGTCAATACGGAAACCCCGGAATTATCATCGAAACGCCTGAAGTGTTGACCCGTATCGATTTGAAAAAAACAATACCAAAAGAAGGATTGGCTTT
>JBOFUD010000126.1:0-2230 GCA_051652385.1 Flavobacterium sp. | reverse complement strand
AGTTCTTCTCGGGCTCTCATACGGCTAACGTTTCCTCTCAAAGTGTTGATTTCACCGTTGTGACACATGTATCTGAAGGGTTGCGCTAGTTCCCAAGAAGGGAAAGTATTGGTTGAGAATCTTTGGTGTACTAAGGCTAATCGTGTAACCAAATCGTCGTCTAATAAATCGGTGTAATAACGGCTAATATCTTCAGGCATTAAGAGCCCTTTGTAAATAATGGTGGTAGTGGAAAAACTTGAAAAGTAAAACATATGACTCTCTGAGGTTTTGGAGCCTCTTACGGCATGTTCTGCTATTTTTCGTGCAGCAAACATTTTGGCGTTGAATTGTTGCTCTGTTAAATCCAAACCATTTTTGCCTACAAAAACTTGTTTTACGGTAGGTTCTTTTTCGGCAGCGATTTGCCCCAGATTGCTTACATCAACAGGAACATCTCTCCAGCCAAGAATAGTAAGATTTTGATCCAAAATTGCTTGCTCAAAAGTGGCTTTACAATAATCGACTTGATTCGTTCGTTTGGGCATAAAGAGCATACCAACGGCATATTCTCTGGGTTCAGGAATTGCGAATGAACATACTTTTTTGAAAAAAGTATGCGGGATATCAAAAAGGATTCCTGCGCCATCGCCGGTTCTTCCATCGGCGCTGACGGCACCACGATGTTCTAACTTTATTAGGATGTCTAATGCCTTATGAATAATGTCATTGGATTTAATTCCATTCAAATTACAAATGAATCCTGCGCCACAATTGTCGTGTTCAAATTCAGGCAAATAAAGGCCTTGTTCTTTAACTTTCATGCTTGCTATTTTTTTTCAAAATTAAGAATTTGATGAATTAAATTGCTACAAATGGTTGATTTGCCTTGTTTTTTATAGTAAAACTAAAAATTTGCTATAAAATTGACAAAATTAATTTTTAAAGCTAGTACAATTTGTAATTTCACAATTTTTAAAACTTCAAAAGCAAAAATTGGGACTTCAAATTCTTTTTCTAATGTGAAATGGCGTTGGTAGTTAGAAATATCACAAATTTTACTAGAACTGATACTTTTTTCAAAAGATGAAAAATGTGTAGTATAAAATTCCTTTTTTTTCGTTTTTTTTAACTTGAAAATAAATCTTTTTATTTAAGTTAAATTTTATATTTTTGTCGCACTTAAAACCTATAACGTTTTCAAGATTTATCAAAATATTATACAGTATGAACATACACGAATATCAAGGAAAAGAAATTTTAGCCAGTTACGGAGTTCGCATTCAGCGCGGAATTGTTGCTAATAGTCCAGTTGAAGCTGTTGCTGCTGCCAAACAATTAACTGCCGAAACCGGTACAAGTTGGTTTGTAGTGAAAGCTCAAATTCACGCTGGTGGACGTGGAAAAGGTGGTGGCGTGAAATTGGCCAAAGGATTAGATAAAGTGGAAGATATTGCGAGCGAAATTATCGGGATGCAATTGATTACTCCTCAAACCTCTGCCGAAGGTAAAAAAGTGCACAAAGTATTAATCGCAGAGGATGTTTATTATCCTGGCGAAAGTGAAACTTCTGAATTTTATGTATCGGTTCTTTTAAACAGAGCTACAGGTCGTAATATGATTATGTATTCTACAGAAGGTGGAATGGATATTGAAGAAGTAGCAGAACATACTCCCCACTTAATTTTTACTGAAGAAATAGATCCATCTGTTGGTTTGCAAGGTTTTCAAGCAAGAAGAATTGCCTTTAACTTAGGACTTTCTGGTAATGCTTTTAAAGAAATGGTGAAATTCATCGATTCTTTATATAATGCGTATATTGGTTCTGATGCTTCGATGTTCGAAATTAATCCTGTATTAAAAACATCTGATAATAAAATTATGGCAGTTGATGCCAAAGTTAATATTGATGATAATGCTTTATACAGACAAGCTAAATATGCTGACATGCGCGACATTCGCGAGGAGAATCCAATCGAAGTAGAAGCAAAAGAAGTAGGTTTGAATTACGTAGATCTTGATGGTACTGTAGGATGTATGGTAAACGGTGCTGGTTTAGCTATGGCAACTATGGATTTGATTAAGTATGCTGGTTTTGAGCCTGCAAACTTCTTAGATGTAGGAGGAACAGCTGATGCCAAACGTGTAGAAACAGCTTTCCGTATTATCTTAAAAGATCCAAACGTAAAAGCAATTTTGATCAATATTTTTGGTGGAATTGTTCGTTGTGACCGTGTAGCACAAGGTGTTG
>JBOFUD010000125.1:0-3441 GCA_051652385.1 Flavobacterium sp. | reverse complement strand
GAAGTGTTTTATTTTTAAAAACTTGAGGTTCTCGGTATGTATAATTCTGATTACTGAAATGAGTGGTCACCAAATAATTTTTAATTTCAATATTCTTGATTTCATTTTTATACTCTTTTTCAAAACCAATTTCTTCTTTGGAACTCATCAAAAAATAATTTTCTTTTTCTATTCTGTAGGTAGTTTTAAAATCAGATTTATATACATTTTTCACTCCCCTTTTTTGTGTCTTGCCATTGACATCCAATCTTCCATTAAATATTTTAGCGCTCACTTCGATGATTAAATTATTTTTAGCGTCATAAATTATTTTAAAATCATCTAAAACCTCCTCAGAATCATCAAGTGGCGTTGCTGTTAGCACATAATAAGCATCGTTTTCAGAGTAGGAACGAATTAAGAAATAATATTTGTCTTTTCCCTTGGGATCTAAAACAGGAGTCAAATATTTAAAATTGTAATAATTTTCCATAATACTATTTAAATTATACCCCAACAAATCAGCACTTAATTCTTGATCAACGGTACCAAAAGACCGATTTTGCTCCACAAGAATGGTGGCATTGACTTTCTTTTGATCAGAAGCCAACTGAAAATTAAGCAACCCATCCGTATAGTAGGAATAAACGCCATTTAATTTAAAAAATTCACGACTATATACTTTTAGGCGAGCAGGAATAGCCAATTTCTTTCTTGAATTTTCTACCAATCCTTTCAATATCTTTTGCGGATGTTGGCGCGTCACCACCAATTCATCCAATTTATTTAAACTACTTTTCAAGTAAACAATTGTATTGTTTTGCTTGATTGAAGCAGGTCTAACTATCAATTCCTCATAAGATGGATGCGTAAACTGAATAGCAGAACCGCCATTAAGCATGAAGTTCACCTCCCCGTCTTTGTTACTCAAAAGAATTTGTTTGGTTTTCATAATCAAAACCGAAACCTCCTCAATGGGTAGTTGTGTATCAAAATCCTTAATAATGAGTCCTTTTTGTATCTTCTGAGAAAATAGAAAGTTAATTGACAACACTAAAATTAAAAATAATTTTCGCTTCATAAGTATAGATTTAAAACTTTCTAAATTACTGACAACACTACATATTCGTTAAAAATATAAAAAAAACTCAGTATAAAAAATTAAAATGCTGAATTATAAAGAATTTTACATCAGTTTAATAAAAAACAACTACAAACTAGAGCAAAAAAAAACCTGAGAAAACTCAGGTTTTTTTGATAAAATATAAATTATTCGTTGTGTAAAAACGATTGTCTATTAAGTAACGTTTCCTCAGACTCTACATGATTATCATCAGGAATACAACAATCTACTGGACAAACTGCGGCACATTGTGGTTCATCATGAAAACCTTTGCACTCCGTACATTTTCCGGGCACAATGTAATACACTTCGTCAGAAATTGGAGTTTGAGGAGCATCGGCGTCAACTGAACTGCCGTCTGGTAAAACTAATTTCCCTTTTAGCTTGGTACCGTCTTTATAACGCCAATCGTCTGCACCTTCATAAATTGCAGTATTTGGACACTCAGGTTCGCATGCACCACAGTTAATACATTCGTCAGTAATAATAATTGCCATCTTTAACTAAATTTTTAATTGAAATTCTAAAAATGATTGCCTTTTTAATTTGAAAAATCAGAATAAAAAAACAACTATTGTCTTTAGCTCTTAAAAAGCTTATTTTTGTGCAAAATTACAATCAAAAGATTTCATACACAAGCATTATGACATTAGAAACAAAAATAAATAAATTTGTTGAATTAGGAAAATTCTTAGGTCAATTTTCCTCATTACACAATCAAACCAGAAGTAATGTTCAAGGCAACGATCTTTTTTTTGACAAATGTTTACAATTAATCAAGCTGTCTCAGTCGCACAACGGTTGGTATACGTACGAACAAGTTTGTTTTTCGTTTCAATCATGGTCTCAGGCACTAACTGAGGAAAAATTGCAACAATGGCTCTCTAATTATGATTTAACAGCAGTTGAGCCCAAAACAATTGCACTCATCCTAGCTGGAAATATTCCCTTAGTTGGCTTTCATGATTTTTTGTCGGTCCTACTTTGTGGTCATTCGGTATTGATAAAAACCTCGTCGAATGACCAACACTTACTTCCGTTTATTGCTAGTTATTTACAACATATCGCTCCCGAATTTCAGGGAAAAATAACTTTTACCGAGGGGAGATTAACAAATTTCGATGCTGTTATTGCTACTGGTAGCAACAATACGGCACGTTATTTTGAATACTATTTTAAAAATACTCCTTCTATAATACGAAAAAACAGAAACTCGGTCGCCATCTTAAGCGGACAAGAGACCCACGAGCAACTAGAAGCGTTGGGAGAAGATATTTTTCGATATTTCGGATTAGGCTGTCGCAACGTATCGAAGCTTTTCGTGCCAAAAGACTATTCGTTTGTACCCTTTTTTGAGGCCATATTTAAATACAAAGAAGTTATTGAGTATGAAAAATACGCCAATAATTACGACTACAACAAGGCCGTATTTTTGATGAGCAATTTCAAATTATTGGATAATGGATTTTTGACTCTAAAGGAAGATTCCGGATTTAGCTCGCCCATATCTAGTACCTTTTATGAATATTACGAAAATGTAGCAACTGTTACACAGCGTTTAGAGGAAGAAAATGAACGAATTCAATGCGTTGTTTCTAACAATATAACCCCAAATAGTATTGCTTTTGGAGCAACTCAAAGACCTGAATTATGGGATTATGCAGATAATGTGGATACAATTTCATTTTTAGTAACAATAAAGTAAAATATTGTATAATTATTTCGAATTATTCAGCTTGTTTTTGAGCATGAATGTCGAAATTTGCATTTTTAAATTCCGGATACTACACAACCATGAAAAAACACAACTACAGCGCAGGACCAAGTATTTTAACACAAGAAGTTTTTGAAAAATCAGCTCAAGCGATTTTAAATTTTAACAACTCGGGATTATCAATTTTAGAAATTTCACACCGCAGTAAAGATTTTGTTGCTGTGATGGAAGAAGCTAGAGCACTTGCTTTAGATCTTTTAGACTTGACAGGCAAAGGCTACCAAGCTTTGTTTTTGGCTGGAGGAGCGAGTTTAGAGTTTATTATGGCACCTTACAACTTGATGAAAGAAGGAGGTAAAGCCGCTTATCTCGACTCGGGAACATGGGCAAGTGCTGCCATAAAAGAAGCTAAAAATTTTGGAGAAACCATCATAGTAGGATCTTCCAAAGAAGAAAACTACAATCATATTCCGAAGGGATATGCTGTACCGGCCGATGCCGATTATTTTCATTGCACTAGTAACAACACCATTTTCGGCACGCAAATGAAAGAGTTTCCAAACTTGGACATTCCTGTGGTTTGCGATATGAGTTCGGATATTTTTTCTCGCGTTTTAGATTTTAC
>JBOFUD010000124.1:0-7298 GCA_051652385.1 Flavobacterium sp. | reverse complement strand
TACGGCCTTCAGCAATTCTTTTTGATGCGCAATTTCGCTGTCTTTTTTTTCAATTTCTTTTTGGGTTATTTTTTTCCTTGAGTAGTAAAAAAAAACTAGTACGATAACCGCCAATATGCTAAAAAAAAAGGAGGTGTATACAATAACCTTCACAATATCTTGGTCGGAAATAGCAGTAGTATTCATACTTTACGTGGTATTTGAAAAAATTAGGATAATAAAAAAAGTGCCATACTTCAGGCGCTACCGGTTGTCTTATAGCCTCATTTTATCCTTACTTTTTTGGGATAATAACTAACTTTCCATTCATACAAAATGAACAACTGATATATGATCACTAAAAAAGCATTAATGGTCCAAGGCATGATTCGATAGTCCTTACTCAGCTCCACCGTTAGATTGCCGACAAAAAAAATGATAGCACTACTGAACAAGTACAAAATTAGACCAATCGTAATATAATAAAACCTCTTTTTTTCAGACAACATATTGTACAGCGCCATAATCGCCAATACGATGGTCAATATAGAAGTTACGAATACCTCAAAAATATTGAATTTGAAGAACAATGCTGGTTCCAAAATATATTGAATCCCTAGTAGTACCACACCCAATACTAAGATTGCGTTTGTCGTTTTTTTTTGAATTGCATTGGTAAATTGTGACTGATAAAACAAGTTCAAAAGTACAAACTGACCCATAAAATAAAAGTGAGACAAATACAAGTTGCTTTGGTGATTCATCATTGAAACAAAGGCTAAAACTTGCACTATTATCAGTAAAAACAGGTATATAACAAATATGCTATAGGCCTTTTCTTTGTCAAAAAAACCACGAGTGTACACTATCGTATTGATCAGCAGTATGATGTATCCGGTATTTACAAAAAGAGAGTCAATATCTATCATAAAAAACCTAGTTGTTCAGAGGACTTCTATCATCGGGTGTATGCGGTGGACTAGGTTGTACAAAATCATACACCACCGCCGTACTGCTTTCGGCTAGCGATGCTTCCCTATTCGTTCCGAAAACATCTCTATAAACACCACTTTCATCTTCTTCGGCCCCTACAAACAATAATGTTTTATGATTGTCGTCATTCAGCCCTACATAAGCTCGAACGGCTGACGTATTTAATTGCAGGACTAATTCTAAACTTTCTCTTGGGATGAGAAAAGAGTTCACTTTTTTATTGTTGCTTTTGAAAACCTCGTTGTCGTTGGTTTCCTTGCGGTACTTTTTTGTCCAAACCTCAGCAGTCGTTAAGGGGATGGCCACATTTTTTGGAAAGTTTCCTTTGCTCATTGTTTTTGTAAAATATTGGTTAATAATAGCTTACGCTAAACTACACTATTTTTTACATTTAAAAAACAAAAAAAGCAAAGAATTTTCCTTTTAAACCTCACGAACTTTAAAACGGCACATCGCTATCATCTTCAGGATCACTATTAAAAGTACTTCCAAAAGCTTCATTCGCTGAGGGCAAATTTTTGGTAAAATCATCTTGATTCATACTAGAAGGCAAATCATCATAACCACTGCTAAAATCCTCCAAATTGTCAAATTTTCCGAGGTTTCCGATGAATTTTAAACGTACATTTTCAAGGCCACCATTACGGTGTTTTGCGATAATAAATTCCGCTTGGCCCGCGGTTGGAGATTGTTCATCATCGTCCCATTCTTCAATTTTGTAATATTCTGGACGATAAATGAAAGAAACGATATCGGCATCTTGCTCAATCGCTCCCGATTCACGAAGGTCGGAAAGCAACGGTCGTTTACTAGAGCCACGTGTTTCTACAGCACGAGACAATTGGGAAAGGGCAATAACCGGTACATTCAATTCCTTGGCTAAGGCTTTTAGATTTCGAGAAATAGTAGAGATTTCTTGCTCTCTATTTCCACCACCTTTACCGCCACCGCCGGCTGTCATTAACTGCAAATAATCGACGATAATTAGCTTAATTCCGTGTTGGGAAGCCAAACGTCGGCATTTGGCACGTAAATCAAAAATAGATAGCGAAGGAGAATCATCGATAAACAAAGGCGCTTTCTCAAGATTTTTTACTTTAGTACTCAGTTGTTCCCATTCGTGTTTTTCTAACTTACCGGTCCTTAATTTTTCAGAAGACAATCCGGTTTCCGAGGAGATTAAACGCGTAATTAACTGTACCGAAGACATTTCTAGTGAAAAAACAGCTACAGGTTTTCCAAAATCAATAGCCACATTTCTAGCCATCGACAAGACAAAGGCCGTTTTACCCATACCCGGACGAGCTGCAATAATAATTAAATCCGAAGGTTGCCAACCTGAGGTCACCTTGTCTAATTTTTCGAAACCAGTGGCTACTCCACTTAAGCCCTCTTGTCCAGCAATTTCTTCGATACGTTTTTTGGCTTGTAGCACCAAACTTTGGGCCGTTTCAGAGCTACGTTTTACGTTACCCTGCGTTACTTCATATAATTTAGATTCGGCTTTGTCTAATAAATCAAAAACATCGGTGGTTTCATCATACGATTCTTCGATAATTTCAGAAGAAATTCGGATCAAACTACGCTGTATGAATTTTTGAAGAATAATTCTAGAATGAAATTCGATATGCGCCGACGAAGATATTTTTTGTGTTAATTGGATTAAGTACAAATCGCCACCGGAGAGGTCTAATTTAGCGTTTTTTCGAAGTTGCGCTGAGACTGTTAATAAGTCGATCGGTTGAGATTCGGTAAACAACTGAACGATAGCCTCAAAGATATGTTTGTGTCCCTCTTTATAAAAAGCATCGGGTTGCAAAATATCAATCACCTCATCCACTCCCTTCTTATCAATCATCATGGCTCCCAAAACAGCCTCTTCAATCTCTAGGACTTGCGGGGGTAACTTGCCTTTTTCTAAGTTAATAATAGTGGATCGATCCACTTTAATTGGGTTGATTGATTTAAAATTTTCCATAGTGCGAATTTATAAAAAAATAGAAATGAAGCCGTACGGAGTTGTTACAAAATAATGTTCACAACTCGTTCATTTTTGTTGATAACCATAAAAAAAGTCCGAGAACCAAAGGCTTCGGACTTCGTAGTCAATTATAAGATTTTACTCCTTAAAGTGCCCCATATTACTGTATTTATCCATTCTTTGGCCAATTAATTCTGTTGTTGATAAGTCTTTGAGCTCATTAAAACCTTTAAGAATATAATGCTCTACGGTTTTAAAAGTAGTTTCCCTATCAAAATGTGCTCCTCCTAGAGGCTCCGGAATGATATCATCCACTAATTTTTGTTTTTTCATATCGGCAGAAGTCAATTTCAAGGCATTAGCGGCTTGTTCTTTGTACTCCCAGCTTTTCCATAAAATAGAGGAACATGATTCAGGTGAAATAACAGAATACCAGGTATTTTCAAGCATGTACACACGATCTCCGACACCAATACCTAGGGCACCTCCAGAAGCTCCTTCACCAATAATTACGGTGATGATGGGCACTTTTAAGCGTACCATTTCAAGAATATTTCTAGCAATTGCCTCCCCTTGCCCTCTTTCTTCGGCTTCTAAACCTGGGTAAGCACCTGGAGTATCTACCAAAGTCACTACTGGTACTCCGAATTTTTCGGCCATTTTCATTAATCGTAGGGCTTTTCGGTAGCCTTCTGGATTGGCCATACCAAAATTCCGGTACTGTCGCGTTTTGGTATTAAACCCTTTTTGTTGGCCAATAATCATAAAAGATTGCCCGCCTATTTTACCAAGTCCCCCCACCATGGCTTTGTCATCTTTAAAACCACGATCGCCGTGCAATTCTAAAAAAGTATCACCACAAAGTGCACGTATATGATCTAAAGTATAAGGACGGTTTGGATGTCTTGATAATTGTACTCGTTGCCAAGCGGATAGATTTTTGTAGATACTTTTTTTGGTTTCTACGAGTTTTTTGTTGATCTCCTTGCACGTTGGAGCAACATCGACATCTGACTCTTTACCGATAAGGACACATTTTTGCAATTGCTCCTCTAATTCCTTTATGGGAAGCTCAAAATCTAAATATTCCATAGGTTTTTTTGCGTTTGTAATTTATGCAATTCTGCAGCTGCAAATGTAAAAATTTAAAACAGATTCAAAAGGTTATTTTTAATTTAACTCACAATTATACCTAAACTACTGCTATTGAGCAGGCTTGTCTTTGTAATGCTTTATTACGCCATTGAGAATGACGGTGATAACAATAAGAAGGGCTCCCAAGTAAAACTCGGTACTCATTTTTTCTTTACCCCCAATTATAAAATACGCCAAAATGATTCCGTACACAGGCTCCAGATTAGTGGTAAGCATCACGGTATAAGGAGACAAACGTCGCATCACTTTTACTGAAGCCGTAAAAGCATACGCAGTACAAACGGAAGCTAAAATCAATATAAGTACCCAGTTTTTGGGCGTTAAAATAAAAACCTCTTTGGTAAAAGAACCGTTACATACAAAGTACAGGCTAATAAAAACAAAACCTGCTAAAAATTCATAAAAGGAAATGACTGAGGGTTCATGGTGTTCGATCAATTTTCCATTAAAAAGGGTAAAAACCACCCCCAAAAATATTGATAGTAGCGCCAACAGCATGCCGTGTAAATAGTTTACTTCCACCTGAAGGATGAGCGCTAACCCTGCAATGATCACTAGACCAAAAAAAACTTCGTACCACAACACCTTTCTTCCATAAAAAACTGGCTCTAAGATGGAGGCAATAAAAGCACCCAATGAAAAAACAGATAACGTAATGGAGACGGTGGACACTTTAATAGATTCAAAGAAAGTAATCCAATGCAAGGCAATGAGCAAACCAACAAAAACTAATTTCAGAATGGCGCTGAATGAAATTTGAAACGGAATTTTCTTGAACATTAAAAAACCTCCCAAGAACACCGCTGCAAACAGCATGCGATACCAAACTAGAAAATCGGCATCGATGGTGATTAATGCGCCCAGTATGGCTGTAAAACCCCAAATAAAAACTATAAGATGTAGGTTTAGGTAACTTTTTAAATTATCGTTTGGCATTGCGTAATAAATAAATGGCTAAAAATCCGAAAAAAATATTGGGTAGCCATACTGCCAATAAGGGCGAAAAAGTAGACTTTTCGGCAATGGTTCCGAATATTTTATCAAAAAAAACAAAAGAAAACGCAATGGCAATTCCGATGGCTAAATTGGTTCCCATGCCTCCTCTGCGTTTCATAGCTGACACCGAAACTGCTATGATCGTGAGAATAAATGCCGACACAGGCACGCTGTATTTTTTGTACAACACCACCAAATAGGTATTAATATTCGAGGAACCTCGCTTGCGTTCTTTATCAATAAAAGCGTTTAACTGCCCTAAATTTAGCGTTTCAGCGATGTACACCACGGGAGTTAAATCCTCTAAATCGAAGTCCAAATGCATTTTTTTCTCAGGTACTTTTTCTATTTTATCGCCCAGCACCCCCAAAGTTCGTTTGGTGTAATCGTACAAGGTGTAGGTACTATCTTTGGGATTCCATTTGATACGGCTAGCGGTAACTTTCGACACCATTTGTTCTTTTTTGAATTTTTCCAAGGAGAAATTAAACGCCATTTTGGACTCGGGATTAAAACTATTTACATAAATAAACTCATTTTCGTTAATCTGTCGGTACACATCGGTGTTATCGCCACGCATGGCTGCTTTTCCTCCTCCTTTTAAATACGTGTATCTAAAATTGTTGAACCCTTCACTTGCGGAGGGCACGAGAAAAAACCCCATCAACATCACCAAAACTGAAACAATGGAAGCACCGATAATGTAAGGCCTCAAGAATCGCGTAAATGAAATTCCGGAACCCAATATGGCAATAATCTCTGTGTTATTGGCCAATTTTGAGGTAAACCAAATAATGGATAGAAACAAAAAAATGGGAAAAAGCGAATTGGCAAAATAAATGGTAAAATTGTAATAATACAATGCAATGTCGGCAAACGGAATATTGTTTTCGAGCATTTTATTGATCTTCTCCGAGACATCAATGACAATACCAATAGGAATAAACAACAACAACATCACGAAAAAAGTCGCCAAATAGCGCTTTAGGATGTATTGATCAATTATTGTTAGTTTCATTATTTTCAGTTAGTAGTTAGAAATTAGAAAATAGAAGTTAGGGGTTAGAAAATAGAAGTTAGAAAATAGAGGTTAGAAAATAGAGGTTAGAAAATAGAGGTTAGAAAATAGAAAATAGAAGTTAGAGGTTAGAAGTTTGAGGTTAGTGGTCATTTACAAAAACTACCAACTCTCTTTTCTATTTTCTATTTTCTCATTTCTAACTTCCTTTTTGCTTTTACAATCTTTGGCTCATGTTTTTGACCATCATTTCTTTCCAAGGTCTAAAATCGCCGGCTAAGATATGTTTTCTAGCTTCACGAACCAACCACATATAAAAACCTAAATTGTGAATGGTGGCAATTTGCTTTCCTAAATATTCATTGGCCGCAAATAAATGGCGTAGATAAGCCTTGGTGTATTGTGTATCAACATAAGTAATCCCCATTTCGTCAAGTGGCGATAAATCGGCTTCCCACTTTTTATTTTTGATGTTGATGGTTCCATTTGCTGTAAACAACATGCCGTTTCTAGCATTACGCGTGGGCATCACACAATCGAACATATCGACTCCTAAAGCAATATTTTCCAAAATATTGATTGGTGTCCCTACACCCATCAGGTAGCGCGGTTTGTCTTCGGGTAAAATATCGCAAACCACTTCCGTCATGGCATACATTTCTTCGGCAGGCTCCCCTACTGATAGTCCACCAATAGCGTTTCCTTGCTGTCCTGAATTGGCAATGTATTCAGCCGATTGACGACGCAAATCTTTATAGGTACTCCCTTGTACAATCGGAAAAAACGTTTGTTCATACCCATATTTGAAAGGCACTTTATCTAAGTGATTGATGCAACGATCTAGCCAACGGTGCGTCATGTGCATGGAGCGTTGTGCATAGCGATAATCGCATGGATAAGGCGTACATTCGTCAAAAGCCATGATAATATCGGCACCGATAGTGCGTTGAATTTCCATTACATTTTCGGGGGTAAAAAAGTGAAACGAACCGTCGATATGCGATTTGAATTTCACTCCTTCCTCTTTTATCTTTCGGTTAGCCGACAACGAATACACTTGATATCCACCTGAATCGGTCAGAATATTGCGATCCCAATTCATGAATTTATGCAAACCTCCCGCTTTTTCCAAAATGGCGGTTTGCGGACGCAGGTACAAATGATAGGTGTTTCCTA
>JBOFUD010000123.1:0-2931 GCA_051652385.1 Flavobacterium sp. | reverse complement strand
GCACAAATCCTGTCTCAGCTTGTGTGGTTTTTAAAGACGGGAAAGCGAGTAAGAAAGATTATCGTCATTTTAACATAAAAACCGTCGAAGGCCCAGACGATTTCGCTTCAATGACCGAGGTGGTCTACCGCCGTTACAAACGATTGTTGGATGAAAAACAACCTTTACCTCAATTAATTATCATTGACGGAGGAAAAGGGCAATTGTCTGCCGCTCTAAAAAGTATCGACGATTTGGGATTGCGAGGAAAAATCACCATCATCGGTATTGCCAAACGATTAGAAGAACTGTTTTTTCCAGGAGATTCCATCCCGCTGTACTTGGATAAAAAATCAGAAACCTTAAAAGTAATTCAGCAATTGCGAAACGAAGCCCACCGGTTCGGAATTACGCATCATCGTGATCAACGAAGCAAAGCGGCCTTGAATTCCTCCATTGAAAGTATTCCCGGAATTGGCGAGAAAACGATGACAACTTTAATTCAACATTTTAAAAGTGTTAAAAGATTACAATTGGCTACCGAAAAAGAAATTTCTGAGGTCATTGGGCTATCAAAAGCCAAAAAAATTTCCGACTTTTACAAGAAATAGCGCTACGTTAATTTCTTGTGTATGAGTAGACTTACCTCATTTCTGTTTTTGTTTTTAAGTGGCGCTGTGCTTTGGTCGCAGCCTCAAGAGAAGAAACCCAAAATCGGATTAGTTTTGAGTGGTGGTGGCGCCAAAGGGTTTGCGCACATTGGCGTGCTAAAAGTTATTGAAGAGGCTGGTATCAAGATTGATTACATTGGTGGGACTAGTATGGGGGCGGTGATTGGAGGGTTGTATGCCTCGGGCTACAATGCTGCTCAAATTGATTCTATTTTTCATACGGTCGATTTCGATAAACTAATTAACGATTATATCCCAAGAGGCTCGAAGAATTTTTATGAAAAGCGCAATGATGAATTGTATGCGGTAACCCTTCCTTTTAATAAATTTAGAATTGGAATTCCTGAGGCGCTTTCAAAGGGGTTGTACAATTTTAATTTGTTAACACGGTTAACGCGAAATGTTAAAAACATACCTGATTTTAACCAATTGCCCATTCCTTTTTTATGCGTCGCCACAGATATTGAAAATGGCGAGCAAGTGTTGCTTACCCATGGAAATTTAGCACAATCTATGCTGGCAAGTGCAGCGTTTCCCTCGTTATTTTCGCCCGTTGAAATCGACGGGAGGGTGCTGATTGATGGCGGCGTGGTCAACAATTATCCCATTCAGGAAGTGCTGGATTTGGGAGCCGATGTCATTATTGGTGTGGATGTGCAAGAGGGACTAAAAGACAGAACGGCACTTAGGGACGCCACCAAAATCTTAATACAAATTACCAATTTTAGCATGATCGATAAAATGTCGGAAAATGTAAAAAAAACAAAGGTTTACATTCAACCCGACATCAAGGCATATACCGTAATATCGTTTGACAAAGGAAAAGAAATTGTCGTTAAAGGAGAAGAAGCTTCCTTTGCAGTGTACGAAAAATTGATGCAATATGCCGATACCTTAGCGCCCTATTACAAGCCTAAATTAAAAATCATATCGGATTCTATTTTTATCAATAGTATCGAAGTGAATCCATTAAAAAATTTCACCGCTGCCTATGTCAAGGGGAAACTACGGTTTAAGCCGGGGAATGTCATCACCTATGATAAGCTACAAAACGGTATCAATACTGTCAACGGTACTCAAAATTTCAACGCAATTAAGTACACCCTACAATCCGAGGGTGCTGGTGAAAAATTGGTACTTGATTTGAAAGAAAATGATATTAAAACGCAGTTAAAGTTCGGATTGCACTACGATGGTTTGTTCAAAAGTGCCGTTTTGGCCAATATTACCCAGAAAAATCTATTTATTAAAAATGACAATACATCATTGGATTTGATTATAGGAGATAATTTTCGATATCATCTTAATTATTATGTAGATAACGGTTTCAATATTAGCGTTGGCTTCAGGTCTACCTTCAATCAGTTTGCCCGAAACATCTCTCAAACAATTCAAGTGGGCAAGGTCATAGACAAGGAGCTAACACTGGTCAATGTCGATTTTCAAGATTGGAGTAATCAAGTGTACTTTCAGTCGGTTTTTGTCCAAAAATACCTCATAGGCGGCGGGGTAGAGTATAAATATTTGAATATTGATCCCATAACTGCCGCCAAAAACAATCCCTATATAGAAGATAGCAATTACTTTGGGGTATTTGGGTACCTCAAGTTCGATGCTTTAGATCGCAAATATTTTCCAACTAGCGGATGGTCGTTTACCGGTGAGATGCACTCGTACTTAATGTCGTCTGATTATTCCAGAACTTTTCAGCCTTTTACTCTTTTAAAAGCTGATTTTTCCGTTGCGGTGCAAGTGCTTCCCAAGGTAGTGTTTAAGTTTGATACGGATGCCGGAACAGCGGTTGGAAAGGAGAGCGTACCTTTTCTTAATTTTATGCTGGGCGGCTACGGATTTAATCCAATTAACAATGCCAAGCCCTTTTTTGGATATGATTTTTTGAGCCTTGGAGGCAACAGTTATATCAAATCGGCAGGGACTTTGGATTGGGAATTTTACAAAAGAAATCATCTCAATTTTACAGCCAATTATGCGAATATCGGCAGCCGAATCTTCAGTTCTTTAGATTGGATAGCGCTGCCAAAATATTCAGGCTACGCCCTAGGCTACGGATTGGACACTGTTTTAGGACCTATTGAAGTTAAATATTCGTGGTCGCCCGAGTTGCCCAAAGGATTTGTTTGGTTTGGGGTAGGCTATGTTTTTTAGACCCAGAATCTGCAGCAGCCTTCGTTACGAAAGTGAAGTATGCCATAAAATCAAAAGCTCACGGACTATTTCTGAAGAGGTACTACTTTTGTATTTTAAACCCAGAATCCGCATT
>JBOFUD010000122.1:0-1652 GCA_051652385.1 Flavobacterium sp. | reverse complement strand
TTCTCGAAATCCCATCGTAACTGTGCGCCGAAGGACCAATCCCGATGTATTTTTTCCCCAACCAATACGCCGAATTGTTTTTGGAAAAATACGTTTCTTTCCCAAAATTAGACAACTCATAATGTATAAAACCATTTTTCTCTAGGGTTTCGACTAGAATTTGGAAATGCGCTTCGGCGACTTCGTCTTTAGGCGCATCAATTTTACCCTTTTGAATAAGTGTATTCAAAGCGGTTTTGGGCTCTACCGTCAAGGCATAACTCGAAATGTGTGGCACTCCAAAACGCAAAGCAGTTTCGATATTTTGTTGCCATTGTGCATTGCTCATCCCTGGAATACCATAAATCAAATCGATGGAAATATTATCGAAATATTGAGTGGCAAGCTCCAAACATTTTTGGGCTTCAGCTGAATTATGCGCGCGATTCATCATCGCTAAATCGGCTTCAAAAAACGACTGAATACCAATACTGAGACGATTGATGGAACTTTTGGACAATTCCACAATTCGCTCACTGGTCAAATCATCAGGATTCGCTTCAAGGGTAATTTCCGGATTTTCAACAACATTGTAATGATGGTACACTTCGGTAATCAAGAATTCGATCTCTTCGGTAGTCAAGACCGAAGGCGTGCCTCCTCCAAAATAAATCGTTTTCACTTCCGAGAATACAGCATCATTTCTGTCACTTCCAGCGCAGTCGAGAAGCTCATTTTTACGCATTTGCAATTCTTTGGCCAAAGCCAGAACCATCTCCTCTTTTTTCTTCATCGAAGTCGAAAAATGGAAGTCGCAATAGTGACACGCTTGTTTGCAGAATGGGATGTGAATATAAATACCTGCCATTAATTATAGTTAGCTAAAGTTAATAATGAGAATCATTGGAATGAGCACACTTAACAACATAAAAACAAGACCAAAAAGTCTATCTGCTAAAAGATCTACATTTCCAGAATAAAACAATTCTCTTTGTGGAATTTTCGGATCTCTTTTCTTATAACTCCAAAAAGGAATTAACATTAATCTATAAACAAGTAATGAATATAAAGGGCAAAACCAGTATAATAAAAATTTTGGAGACGTGTTCTTTTCTGAAATTGTTTCGCTTATAGTCAAAACTGAAACTAAAATTGAAAAACTTAATAGCCATAAAAAGGATTTTTTCTCTCTTAATATTTTCCTACTAATTACAAAAACTGTTGGGATAAATATTAAACCAACGATTGACAAGTCATTAAACATGATTACCCTTATTATTTCAATATTCTAAATTAACACTACTTCTTAATTCGATTTTCATTATTCTTCACAAAAGCATCCCAACCTGAGTAGCTTTTTTCTCCGATTGTTTTTCCGGAATTGAAAAAATGACAAACCGCGGCTGCCAAACCATCCGTTGAATCAAGGTTTTTGGGTAGTTCTTTTAGGCCTAAAAGTTGTTGCAGCATTTTGGCGACTTGTTCTTTACTGGCGTTTCCGTTGCCGGTGATGGCCATTTTAATCTTTTTGGGCTCGTATTCTGTGATAGGAATGTCTCTCGAAAGTCCCGCAGCCATGGCGACGCCTTGCGCCCTACCTAGTTTCAACATCGATTGTACGTTTTTGCCAAAGAAAGGCGCTTCAATCGCGATTTCGTCGGGATGATGCGTTT
>JBOFUD010000121.1:0-3197 GCA_051652385.1 Flavobacterium sp. | reverse complement strand
ACAGTAATTGCGCTTTATTTGGCTACCAATCCCTTTGTAAAGTTGAGCGATGATGATTGTTTTCGTTATTTTGGTGAAACCAAATCAGAGACTTTTATTTTGGATTATTTTCATCAATTAGGCGCCGCCACTATTTGTTTAACCAAAGGGAAAGAAGGTGTAGTTTTGTCAGATATCCTCCAAGGAAAAATAGTCCAGCCCGCTCTGCCAATCGTCAATATCAAGGATACTACGGGTGCTGGTGATGCTTTTTGGACGGGGTTTTTGTACGCACAATTACAGCATAAAAATCTAGAAGAAACCTTGGTAATAGCGCAAAAACTTGCCATTTTGAAATTGCAACATCTAGGAGGTTTGCCCAATGATGTGGATATTCTAGACTATTTAAACTGCTAAATTTTGAGTAATAAAAAGGCTTTCGTATCAGTAATCAACTGTACTTAACGATGAAAATTAGCTGCAATAACTAAACAGAACACATGAAAAAAAGCACGATCAAAGTGGCTATGTATCTCAATTATTTTGTATTCGCTATTTTGCTAAATAGCGTAGGAATTGTGATTTTAAAAGCTCAAAAAAATTACGGGGTAGATGAATTGGAGGCCAGCGTTCTAGAAGCATTCAAGGATTTGCCCATAGCTATAGTTTCATTTGTTATTGCTTCCTTTTTGCCTAGAATTGGCTACAAAAAAGCAATGTTAATTGGTCTAGCACTAGTATGTGTAGCTTGTATCATCATGTATTTTGGTAATTCATTTGTTTATGCAAAATTGCTTTTTGCTATCGTTGGCGTTTCATTTGCACTTATCAAAGTGTCGGTTTATTCACTTATCGGAACAGTGACTCAAAATCAACAAGAGCACAATAGTTTAATGAGCAGTATTGAAGGTGTTTTTATGTTGGGAATTGCGTTGGCTTATTTTTTGTTTCCCGCATTTAACTCTGCCACGAACCCTAATGCATGGTTGCGGGTATATTGGCTTTTGGCAGCTATTGCAGCTATTTCTTTTATTTTTCTGTTTTTTTCTGAAGTAGAGAGCCAAGTAACTATTTCAGAAGTCAATTTGCTGCATGATTTCAAGGAAATGTTTCAATTGTTGACAAAATTATTAACGATAGTTTTTGTGATTAGTGCTTTTTTATTCGTCATGATAGAGCAAGGAATTATGTCATGGTTGCCCACTTTTAACAGCAAAGTACTTCATTTGCCAGAAAATGTAAGTATTATGATGGCGAGTATCTTGGCTATTTCTTTGGCAATCGGAAGGCTTTTGGCGGGAGTTTTAACAAAAAAAATAAATTGGATCTGGATTCTTTCTTCTTGCATTATCATAGCGATGGTACTTGTGATTTTTATTTTACCCAAAGCAGTTGGTATTGAAGTAACAACCATTGCATCATTGTCTGATATTCCGTTGATAGGATTTGCTTTTCCATTAATTGGCTTATTTATCGCTCCCATTTATCCTTTACTTAATTCGGTAGTTTTAAGTGCGCTTCCCAAAAGATTACACAGTTCAATGACCGGATTGATAGTTGTTTTTTCGGCCTTAGGAGGAACTCTAGGTTCCAGATTCATTGGGTATTTGTTTAAAAGCGTAGGCCCTGAAAACGCGTTTTATTACACCCTCATTCCAATGTTCTTGCTCTTGTTCTCCTTTTTTGTATTAAAAAAATTAACAACGATATCATGAAAATAGTACTCGAGGTAGCCACCGTTTTAGCGCAATTATTGTTGCAAGAAGATACGGATCAAGATAAAAAAATTACAAAAGACGATAATGGTCCTAAGCGATTTGTGCTAACGGATTGTGCAACGAAAATGGAGTTTGTGATAGAAGGGACCTATTATTTATCGAACCTTTTGCAGGAATTGGCTGAACTTAAAGAGCGGAATAATAGCTATGGAGAACTTGATATGGAGCGAATTAAGGAACAACCTGTCAATCGAATATCAAGAAAAATAAGAGAATCTTATTGGGATGAATTAACGCGATCTATCGACAAAGAAGGATTACCTAAAATCTTAATTGACGAAAAGACTATCAATACTATTGCAACACTTTACGTTTCAGCTAAAGACAGTCAAGGGCTAGCTTATTTTAAACGATTAGAAAAAGAATGGGGCAATTTCAAATTGGCTATTTTGCCGGAAAATTATACGCTCGACTTTGTGGAATCCCTTGCCACAAAACCGGGACTTTTGGCTTTGGCTACTACTCATGATAGTTTTAAAGTAATGGGAGTGCCATTTGTAGTTCCCGGTGGACGATTTAACGAAATGTATGGCTGGGACAGTTATTTTATTGGCTTGGGTTTGTTGCAAGACGGCAAATTAGAATTGGCAAAGGCAATCGCAACCAATTTTAAATACCAGGTCGAGCATTACGGTAAAATATTAAACGCAAATAGAAGTTATTATTTGACCAGAACTCAGCCACCTTTATATTCCTCCTTGCTGCGCGCGATTGTTGATCAAGAAAAACCAAGCATAAAGTGGTTAGCCAGTCATCTAGAGACCGTGTTGTTAGAATACCATACAGTATGGATGGTGTTGGGAGAGCGCTTAACGCCGACGGGATTAAATCGTTACAAAGCGGATGGAATAGGAATGCCTTTTGAAGTAGAGCCCGGACATTTTGATGAGGTCCTCGAACCCTTTGCTAAAAAATACGATCTTCCACTAAGAATATTTGAAAAAAAATATTTAGAGCGAAGCATTGTCGATGCCGACTTGGATTTATATTTTACGCATGATCGAAGCATGCGCGAAAGTGGGCATGATACCACCAACCGATTGATTAATTCTTGTGCCAATTTGAATACGGTTGATATAAATAGTTTTTTGTTTAAATATGAAACAGACATCGCCTATTTAATCGAAACCTATTTTGATGGGATTTTTACAGCTCAAAATCTAACTTCTTCCACTCAAGAATGGCTTACTAAAGCGAACACAAGAAAAAATGCTATCAATAAATATTGTTGGAACGAAACCCAAGGCATGTATTTTGACTATGATTTTATCAACTGCACGGCTGTGCCCTTTGAAGCAGCTACCACTTTTTTTCCTTTATGGGCTGGATTGTGTTCGCAAGATCAAGCGTTGAAATTGGTAGAAGTAGCGTTGCCTAAGTTTGTTATGACTGGTGGTATAACTGGAAGTACAGCCGAGAGCGTAGCGAATGTAAATCCTG
>JBOFUD010000120.1:0-4104 GCA_051652385.1 Flavobacterium sp. | reverse complement strand
CCAAATCAAGAAATGCGCTCTCAGGATGCATTTCAAATAGTGCAAGATGAGCTTTTTTTAGATGGAAATGCAAGACAAAATCTTGCCACTTTCTGTCAAACATGGGAAGAAGAGGAAATTCATAAACTAATGGATCTTTCTATTTCCAAAAATATGATTGATAAAGATGAGTATCCTCAAACAGCTGAATTAGAGATGCGTTGCGTCAATATGCTCGCTTCTTTGTGGAATGCTCCACATTTTGAAGAAAATGCAACTGGTACCTCGACCATCGGTTCTAGTGAGGCTTGCATGTTGGGCGGAATGGCTGCTTTATGGCGCTGGCGTGCCAAAAGGAGAGCGAATGGCTTGTCTACTGACAAGCCTAATTTTGTTTGTGGTCCGGTACAAGTTTGCTGGCATAAATTTGCGCGCTATTGGGATGTAGAAATTCGTGAATTACCAATGGAACCGGGGCAATATTGTATGGATGCCAAACGGATGATTGAACATGTAGATGAAAACACCATCATGGTTATGCCTACTTTTGGTGTAACCTACAGCGGGTCTTACGAATTTCCTGAGGCAATGCAGGACGAGCTTGATGCACTTCAAAAGCGTACAGGATTAGATATAGATATTCACGTAGATGGGGCAAGTGGTGCTTTTTTGGCCCCGTTTTGTGCGCCAGAAATTCCGTTTGACTTTCGTTTGTCTAGAGTAAAATCTATTAGCACCTCTGGTCATAAGTTCGGATTGGCGCCATTAGGTTCAGGTTGGATTGTTTGGCGTGATGAATCCTCACTTCCGAGCGAGTTGGTGTTTAAGGTGAATTACCTGGGAGGTGAGATGCCTACCTTTGCGATAAATTTTTCAAGACCAGCCGGACAGATTATTTCTCAGTATTATCTTTTTCTTCGTTTAGGGTTCGAAGGGTATAAAAAAGTTCAAAGTGCGAGTTATAGAACAGCGCAGTGGTTAAAAAGTCAAATCGATGAACTTGGTCCATTCGAATTTATTTGTACCGGTGATCCCAAAACAGGGATACCTGCTGTTTGTTGGCGTGTTAAAGAGGGTGCCGAAGTTCCCTATACTTTATTTGACCTGTCAGATCGTTTGCGTACTCGTGGCTGGCAAATACCTGCCTACACCATGCCTGCCAATATCCCAGATGTAGCTGTATGCCGTATTCTTGTTCGACGTGATGTAAGTCGTGATATGGCCAGTTTACTCATACAAGACATGAAAAATGCAATCGCTCATTTTGATACTCATCCCATTGTTACTAACATATCCCCGAGCGAAGGAACCATGTATCACCATTGATAAATACTTCGGTTCATTTGTCTACAAGGATTAATAAACTGAGTTATTCATCAATATTGGACCTATGAAATGAGCATAACCGATAATGGGTTGCAATTGAAAATCATCGAATACCAAAATAAAACAGAAACCGATGAGACAAACACCAATATTGATATGCGAATTACCTATGACCGTTAAAAAAAACAATAAATAGCAACATATGAAAAATACACCAAAAAAAAATCTAGCCTGGATCACGTTGTCATTTATGATGGTGGCCGCTGTTGCCAGCATTCGTTCACTACCAAGTATGGCTGTTTTTGGCCTTGGTAGCGTTTCACTCTATCTTTTGCCTGCATTAGTTTTTTTTGTTCCTGTTTCGCTTGTGGGTGCTGAATTAGGTACCGGCTGGAATGGTGGTATTTACGGTTGGATTAAACAAGCCTTTGGCGAACGATTAGGATTTTTCGCCATGTGGTTTTTATGGATACAAGTTGTAACTTGGTATCCAATTGTATTGGCTTTTGCCGCAGGCACCACCGCCTATTTGTTTAATCCTGAGCTAGCCAAAAATGGGCTTTTTACTGTTGTGGTGATTAATGTTTTGTATTGGGGCTCCACTCTTGTGGCGTTAGGGGGTTTAAGTAAACTTTCAAAACTATCATCGTGGTTTATGATTTGTGGTACGCTCGTTCCAGCAGCTACACTAATAATTTTGGGGGCCGCGTGGCTTCTGACGGGACACTCTTCTGCTACTCCGCTTACAGTAGATTCACTTGTTCCAAACATCTTTAAAAGTGTTACGACAGGCCATCAAAAACTACACCCCGGTGCGTGGGCAGAATTTACAGGTATTCTTGGAGGCTTAGTATTAATAGTTAGCAATTTTCTTGCTTTTGCTGGAATCGAAATGAATGCAATACACGCCAGCTCCCTCGCCAATCCCCAAAAACAGATGCCCAAAGCCATCTTAATAGCTGCCGTTTTAATTGTTGTAATTTTTGTTCCGCCTACGCTCGCAATTTCGTTTGTGGTTCCCGCTGATTCGACCTCGTTAACAGCAGGTGTAATGCAGGCCTATGCAGATTTTTTTCATCAATTTCACATGGACTGGGCTATCAAATTTATGGCTGCACTACTCATTATTGGGGCACTAGGAGGTGTGTTATCTTGGACTGCTGGTCCTTCCGCTGGTTTGCTGGCTGTGGGCAAGTCGGGATCCTTGCCCCTTTGGTGGCAGGTTACCAATAAAAATGGTGTTCAAAAAAACATTCTTATTCTTCAAGGTGTTTTGGTCACTGTCCTTTCTTTGATATATGTAGTCGTGCCAGATGTGTCCACTGCTTTTTGGATGCTGAGTGCTATTGCTGCCCAGATGTATCTTATTATCTATTTATTTATGTTTTCAGCCGTGCTTAAACTTCGCAAAACGCAACCAAACGTAAAACGAGGGTATAAGGCTCCAGCGGTACATTTTTGGGCTTACTTGGGAATTGCTTCTTCTTTGTTTACATTTTTTCTTGGATTTGTGCCGCCGAATCAATACAAAACGATGTCGCCAGTTGTGTATGTGGCTATCCTCATAGGAGGACTTTTGCTGTTTGGTTTACCTCCTTTCATTTTTTATGCCTACCGAAAACCCGAATGGCAGGTAATTTCGAAAGGGGAAGCCGACAAATATTCTGCCGCGCTTCAAGATATGGAGACAGAAGCCGATGATCCAACGGAAAATAAAACAGATACAACTACCAAATGATGCTAGCTTCAACCACTATTAAGACCGCTGTTGATGCTGCTCACTCCTTATTTGCAAGTGTAACAGAGGGCAAAAATGCAGATTATATTCCATACCTCTCTACGGTACCGTCAACGTACTTCGGGATATCCGTGGTGTTAATTGACGGCACGATTATAGAAGTGGGTGATATAAAATATGAGTTTGCGATCGAGTCTATCTCGAAGGTTTTTACGTTAGCTTGTGTAATGGAGCAAGTCGGCTCCGATGTATTACGCGAAAAAATTGGCGCAAATCCTACAGGTGAGCCATTCAACTCCGTTATGGCCATTGAACTCCATCGCGGAAAACCTTTGAATCCGTTTGTCAATGCGGGCGCTATTGCTACCACAAGTCTGGTACATGCAATCGATAGTAATGATCGATGGAAAAAAATAAGCGATACGCTCAATGCCTTCGCGGGTCGAAACCTTTCCGTTATTGATGCAGTTTATAAGTCAGAATCGATTACGAATCAACACAACAGAGGGATTGCTTGGTTGCTCCAAAGCTATGGGTATTGTTACAGCGATCCCACCGAGGCCACGGATACCTACACACGTCAATGTTCTGTGGGTGTCACTGCTCGCGATCTCGCTATTATGGGAGCTACTTTGGCAAATGATGGAGTCAATCCTATAAGTAGCAATCGCGTGCTACAGTCGGATCACGTTTCTAAGATTCTTGCAGAGATGACTATGAATGGGCTCTATGATTCAACTGGCGATTGGCAGTATAAAGTTGGCTTACCAGGTAAAAGTGGCGTAGGAGGTGGAATTTTGGCTGTCGTACCGGGCAAAATGGCTATCGGGGTTTTCTCTCCTCCGCTTGACGTTTACGGGAATAGCGTTCGTGGTCAATTAGCCGTTCAGCACCTCAGTGAATCGCTTAATTTGAATCTCTTTAGTTGTAAAATTCCTAATCTTTAACTTTGATAACTAGTTTTTGAAATCAATGATTAAAAAAAACTAGGGTTTATTGTTATAAAAATTCCAAAAAGATATTCGGTGGTAACTTACAAACTGATGAATGCAAACGTTGGT
>JBOFUD010000119.1:0-1917 GCA_051652385.1 Flavobacterium sp. | reverse complement strand
AAAGGCGTGGTGATCAACGGCGCGCATTTGTTGTTGCTAGGGATTACGTTTAAAGAAAATTGCCCTGACGTTCGCAATACCAAAATCGTAGATGTGGTGCGTGCTTTGATCGATTATGGTATTCAAATTACCATTTATGATCCTTGGGCGAATCCTGACGAAGTAGCGCACGAATACGGTATCACCACTAGCAACGAATTGCCTACGATTTCTTTTGATGCGGTTGTTTTGGGAGTCGCACACCAAGCGTTTTTGGATTTGGATTATGCGGCTCTGAGAAAAGAGATCAGTGTGTTGTATGATGTGAAAGGGGTGTTGGGGATCCCTGTGGATGGGAAGTTGTAGCGTGGTGAAATGTGGAAGAATTGAAAGATTAAAAAATTGAAAGATTAAAAGATTGAAAAATTGAAGGATTTAACCGTTCAACACTTCAACGATTCAACAGTTCAGCGATTCAACTATTAGAATAGAAATATATAAAAGTATACCATACTGAAAGGGGAAAGTCAACATATCGAATTAAAATCAAGCTTCAATGATGAAGTGATTCTTTCTCTGACGGCGTTTGCCAATTCCGAGGGGGGGCGCGTTTATGTGGGGATGCAAGATCATGGGGTTCCGATTTCAAATTTCAGTATAGGTAAAGAAAGTATTCCGAAATGGACTAACGAAATAAAAAATAAAACGACCCCTTCTATTTTTCCAGATGTTGTAGTGGAAGAGGTGGAGGGAGTCGCGGTGGTGGTTTTTAGCATACCCGAATTTCCAATTAAGCCCATTGCCTTCAAAGGACGTTATTATAAACGGGTCAAAAATGCCAATCACCAAATGAGTTTGCAAGAAATTTCAGATTTGCATTTAAAGACGTATGCCAGCAGTTGGGATTATTATCCTTCTCCTCATTATGCATTAGCGTCTATTGCTTTAGATAAAGTGAGTCGTTTTATCGCTTCTTCAAATGAAATTAGGGAAAATAAAATTCAAGATGATCCACTAACCGTCCTTCGGAAATTTGAATTACTAAAAGCGAATGGACAAATTGCTAATGGGTGTCATCTGTTGTTTTCCAAAAATGAAGTATTTGACTCCACCATTTCCATAGGTCGTTTTTCAACAGAAACGAGTATCAAAGACAGTTTGGTGTTGCGAACCGATTTGTTTACCGAAGTAGACGAAACCCTGGGCTTTGTTAGAAAACATATCAATAAAAATTATATTATAACGGGTAATCCCAAACGAGAAGAGCGATGGGTGCGACTATAGAAATTCCAATTTTTTAAATTTCAAATTCCAAGTGATGATAGTTGAAAGTATCAGTTGTCGGTTATGAGTTGTCGGTTGTCGGGAATGAGTTTTCGGTTGTGAGTTTTCGGTTTTCGGGTGTTTAGCTGTGTGGGCACGGATTTCAAATCCGCGCTAACGGGGTTGTTTGGGGAATGGACTGACTATTGCCGATCTTACCGCCGGGACTTATATTTCCTACGCCAGAAATAAAAAAGTTGCCGATTTGTTTCGAGAAGCTGGAATTATAGAAAAATATGGGTCGGGAATCAAAAGAATTACGCAAGCTTTTTTAAATTATGGTTTGTCGGCTCCTGTTTTTGAGTCGCTCCCGAATGGTTTTCAAGTGACGGTTTATACTAAGGTTCCTGAAACTGTTGATGGCGGTGTAAATGGCGGTGTAAGTGGCGGTGTCGGTGTAGATGTCGGTGTAAATGTCGGTGCAAATGTCGGTGTAAATGGCGGTGTAAGTGGCGGTGTAAATGGCGGTGTAAAATCGGAATTAGAAGTTACTGCCGTTTTGCTATTTGATTTTATTGAAAAGAATCCTGGAGTTACTATTTTGACCTTATGCCGTCATTTCAATATTCCAAAAAGAACCGTGGAGCGTTGGATCAAAAAGCTGAAAGAGCAGGG
>JBOFUD010000118.1:0-3341 GCA_051652385.1 Flavobacterium sp. | reverse complement strand
TCTTGATCGGTAACTTCGCAATTGTTTTGGACGTAAACGCCAAACCAATTTTCGTCTAAATATTCGAAACGATCTTGTTTGCCTACAAATTGAAAATCTACAAAATCATCGACATTGATAAACTCAATCAACGATAAACTATCTAAATGATAAATCCAAATACGATCATCGCTCTCGGTAGAATCTTTGATGGGAATTTCACAAAATAAAAATTCCGGCTTTTTAAAATCAAACTTTTTCATAGGCTTATTTTTTCGGCATTGCCTTAATTTCTCCGTTCTTTTTTTCGTGGCGCGTTATGTGTTCCTCCAACGCTTGATTGACAATATCTTTAATTAAAACCCGATCCCAATACGCTAACGCTTTCATTTTTTCTAGTAAATCTTCGTTTACTATAAAGGTGGCTCGCGTTTCATTCTCTTTGGTTCCCTTTTGCGAAGTCTTGGTAATTTCCCTTTTGGGTGCTTTTGGTTCTGCCACCGCTGGAGCTGCTTCCGCTTGTTTAGAATCTACAAGTAAGGAGTTTAAACCACCTGAAAAATTTTTCTTAGCCATAACTCTTTTGTGTTTTGTTTACTTGGTAAACATAGTTTACTTAGTAATATAGGTTTACTTTCTTTTTAAAATTTCCTTTGCCAAAGCCAAATAATCTTCCGCTCCGTTGCTCTTGGCATTGTATCTGAAAATGTCTAGTCCTTGCGCTGGCGCTTCGGCTAATGCAATGTTATCTCTAATTTTGGTTTTGTATACTTCGCTTTTGAAATGCAAATTGATGGTTTCAAAAACATCACGATTCAATACTTTTCTTCCATCGTATTGCGTGATGAAAACGCCACCCACTTTCAAACCTTTATTCAATCGGCTTTTTATTTTTTCGACTACTTCTACCAATTTTGCCAATCCTTGCATGGCCAAAAATTGCGCCTGCAGCGGAATAATAATTTCGTCGGCAGCCGTAAAAGCGTTGATCGTTAAAAGTCCTAATGACGGCGGACTATCGATAATGATAAAATCATATTTGCTGCGCACGCTTTCGATTAATTCTTTCAGAATAAATTCGCGCCCGGCTTCTGAACTCAATTCGATTTCTGCTCCAGATAAATCCAAAGTCGAGGGAACAATATCAAAACCTTTCAATATTGAAATCGGCTCTAAATTATAATCTCCTTTCAACGCACCATAAATGGTTCTTTGCTGATTGGTCAATCCTAAACTTTGTGTAAGATTGGCCTGCGGATCCAAATCGATCAACAATACTTTCTTTCCTAAATTATTTAAAGCGGCTCCTATATTGATAGCAGAAGTAGTTTTCCCTACGCCTCCCTTGTGATTACTTATGCTTAGAACTTTTCCCATTGTTTATTTTTTATTGCTATACAAATATAAGTAATTCATGTTTACTTAGTAATCTTTGTAAACAATTATTACTATAACAAAAAACCCTATTTTAGTGCTTGTTTTATTACTAAAATTAATATAATTTTAAACTTTTCTATTTTTATAAATGTCTAAATGAGTAGGTTAACCATTTTTTTAATTTGTTCTTTGCTTTTTTTGGTAAACAACTTTGTTGTTTGCCAAAGCGGCAAAGTGTATCTAAACAAGATAGCATCAGAGAAAAACACTAAAATAGATTCGCTTTTGCATTTCAATACAGACAAAAATAAAATGGAATATTTGGCGGTGTTGCCTTCCTTCAATTACAACTTTTTTGAGAATAGTTTTAATGTTGGCATCTCACTTTCGAACCTGGCTAACTTTTATCAAACCAAACAACGCAATAAAATAGAATTGGAACGATTAAAATTTCAATTGAATGAAAAGAAAGAAAATGATCTTTCCGATTTGGAAAAAGAATATGAATTAATCAAAGATACTTACGATATTTTAAAATTAGAATTAGACAATACCGCATTGGCCAAAGAACTATTTGAGCTCAAAAAAGCGCAATACGAGAATAATAAAATTAATCTTGAAGAATGGCTCAACGTGCAAAAAAACAACCAGGATCGGAAACTCTTGCTTTTTGCAAAAGTGAAAAGTGTTTCGTCTAAAATGCGCCAATTTGAAACCAAAATAAAAACCAATTGTTTTAGTAACGAACTGCATTTTTTAACTGCTCTATAATTTGAAATCACGGTAAAAAAAAAGCACTCCGCGTAGTATATATATATGGCACTAGCCAAATGCAAGCACCCCTAGCGGGGACAGGCTAGCACCATATATATATACTCGCTCCGTTTAAAAACATACTATTCCTATAGGATTATGCTAGTAAAACAATTTAATTACATCAGTAAAGAAGAATCGCAAATGGTTCTGGACTCGATTAAATATGTCAAACATAAAGTGATCGTACTTTTAATGCTAGATGCTGGACTTCGTGTTTCCGAGGCTTGCAGCATTAAATGCAAAAATTTTGATTTTAAAAATAGAACGCTTACGCTTCAATCGGCCAAGAAAAAAGGCGCCAAACATTTGCGCACCATTCCAATTTCAAACCGCTTGTACCAAGCGATTGGCGAATATTTAAAACAAAATAATGTTTCCATAGAAAGCGATTCCTATTTATTTCCCTCTACGACTTCTTCTCTGGGGCATATCTCCCGGAAAACAATGTGGGAAGCCATCAATCTAATATCCAAAAAAACAAATATTCCTGCTTTGCATCCGCATGCCTTGCGGCATTCGTTTGCCACGCACCATCTTTCCGCAGGTTCTTCTTTGGCAGAAATTAAAACCATGCTCGGGCATCAAAATTTTAATACCACACTAATTTATGCCGAAATACCAACTGAAGAACTGCGGAATCGGGTGAATGCGGTGACGGCTCCGCCGTCTAAATGGTACAAAAGACTCTACGCGCTTTTGGTTCCAGGACCACGAGAACAAATCATTAATATTGATTTTACAGAATCGTATTATACGGTTGGCAGAAATACCGAATTAATACAGCTCAATCAAAACATCGACCGTAATATTAATACCCTAATCGTGGGCGCCATTGGCGTGGGTAAATCGCATTTGCTTAAAAATATTACCACCGAAAAAAAGGTGCTGCGTTTGGACGATACCGACAATATTAAAAAATCGTTGGCGCAAATATTACTCTATCTTTTAAAAGAAAAAGAAACCGTTTTGGCAGTGCTTTGGAAGGATTTTACCACCGATGAAATCAATAAAAAAATCCAACGTGAAAACGTGCTGCACTTATGCGACACGATTATCGCATCGATTAAACCCTTTGAATATTGCTTGATTATCGATGATATTTCGGCTATCACACCAACGAGCAAAAAAGTAATTGAACGCCTTAAAGATACGTTTATCATCGTTGCCGG
>JBOFUD010000117.1:0-4518 GCA_051652385.1 Flavobacterium sp. | reverse complement strand
AAAGTTACGGTGCCTAAAGCTCCCGCCCCAATAGATGTTAGGGTTACAGTTGCACCCAGTAGTACGCCTATAGCCACTGTCAGGAGATTTTGTGTTTTACTCTCATTATGAAATTTATCGCCGGCGTGTTTTTGGGAAAAAACCAAGAGCTTTTTTTTGAATATAATAGCTATGGAGGTAAATAATAAGGCCCAACCCAAGCTATATTTTATAATGGCATTCAATCCTGTGATATCTGCTTTAAAATGTTCTAAAATCCACAAAGTTAGAACTGCAGCGGGAACACTTCCTAAGGACAGCCACCCCACAATCGTCCAATTGATGTTGCTTTTTTTATTGTGAACAAAAACTCCTCCCATTTTTGTGAAGGCGGCATACAAAAGATCGGTTCCTACGGCTGTAGTGGGCGGAATACCAAACCATAATAAAATAGGAGTCATCAACGAGCCTCCACCGACACCCGTCATACCGACCACAAATCCTACTACTAAACCCGCTATCATAAATCCAATCTGAAAATCCATTATTTTTTTTTGAGCAAAAATAAAATAAATTATTAATAATCCTATAGATTTAGTAGAATATAAATTTTTATACTTGTTTAAAACGTGCTTAGCTTGTTTTTGTCTTCTTAATTTGACTATTTTTGAGGGCTAAAATTGTTGTTTTTCTCTTTTTTAAAAGAATTTTTTTTCTATGCCTTTGTACAAAACTATATTACCTTCTGGAACTACTTCGCTTTATGTTTGGCATATTACCGAGTCTTTTTTAGAACTAAAGGAACAAGTAACTTTGAATTCAATCAGCCTCCAAAGGCTCGATAGAATGAAATCAGAGTTGCATCAAAGGGCTTTTTTGAGTGTTCGAAAATTACTTGCCGTGGCCGGTTATACTGATTTTGATTTGTTTTACGATGATTCTGGGAAACCACATTTAAAGAATGAAAAATATATTTCTATCACGCATTCACACGAATTTGCAGCTATTATTGTAAGTGATCAAACCGTTGGAATTGATATGGAATTGCAAAGAGAAAAAATTATTCGCATAGCCGATAAATTTGTGGATACCGACGAGTTAAGCAGGTTGAAAAGCTTTTCTGTCGATGATTTTGTTCGGAAATTAACCGTAAAATGGGGCGCCAAAGAGGCTATTTTTAAAATTTGTAACGAGAAAGGAATCAGTTTTAAACATCATATCCGAGTAGCTCCTTTTGAGCTTGAGGATTTGGAAACTTCTGCTTTTCTTTCTTTAGAGCATACAACGCAAGCCTTCAAAATCCATTTCGAAGAGATCGATGCTTTTACCTTGGTCTATGCTTTTGAAAAAAGCAATTGATATTCTTTAATCTTTCTGTAGCTTTGCTTTTACTCAGCAACGGGCTGTTTTGTGTATTATGAGAACAATTTACAACGAGATACTTCAGGCAAAAACAGAAAATCGAAAGTTACTCGCTATTCTTCTGGATCCAGACAAAATCAATTTGGAGGATGTGCCTTTTTTAATCGAAAAAATCATTGCTTCCCCCGCCACGCACATTTTTATCGGAGGGAGTCACGTCACCAACAATATTATAGACGAATTGATTTTAATGGTAAAAAAAGTAACTAAGCTACCGATTTTACTTTTCCCAGGAAATCCCTCTCAGCTATCTATTCATGCTGATGGAATCTTATTTTTATCCCTGTTATCTGGACGGAATCCTGATTTTTTAATTGAACATCAGGTCAAAGCAGCGCCAATTTTGAAAGCCACCACCTTAGAAATTATTCCTACAAGTTATCTCTTAATCGAGAGTGGTACCGAGACCGCTGTGGCCCGAGTGAGTAAAACGCAACCCATTTCGCGTAGGGCAATGGATACGGTTTGTAATACTGCTTTGGCGGGACAAATGTTGGGGCATCAATTGATTTATTTGGAAGCTGGTAGCGGAGCGCAACTAGCCGTTTCACAAGAAATGATTCGAAAAGTAGCTGACTATACTTCGATTCCGTTACTGGTAGGAGGCGGAATAACTAGCGGCGAAGGCATACAAAAAGCTTTTGATGCAGGAGCCGATTTGGTAGTGATCGGAACGGCTTTTGAAAAAAACTCGTCCTTTTTTGACACGGCTTTTTTTGCTAATTTTTGCCATCAGAAAATCTCCAATTCAATATGATAGATTATTTTTTTGCTCAGTACAAAGACTATTCCACTTTGATGATAAGTTTGGAACTTATTGGTGTTTTTTTTGGCTTGGCAAGTGTATGGTTTGCTAAAAAAGATAATATATTGGTGTTTCCAACCGGATTGGTAAGCACCTCAATCTATGCTTATTTGCTTTGGCGATGGGAATTGTTGGGCGATTCGATGATTAACGTATATTATTTTTTGATGAGCTGCTATGGATGGTACCATTGGACCAGAAAGAAAGGAGATGACGTAGTGTTTCCTATTTCAAGAATGAATCGTAAAGCTGTTGGGCAGGGAATTATGTTATTTGTAATAACAATAATTTTTGTAGTGTTAGTTTACGTTTATTTTGATAAATTTACCTCCTGGTACTCTTACGTTGATACCTTTTTAACTGCTCTATTTTTTGTTGGAATGTGGCTCATGGCTCAGCGAAAAATTGAAAATTGGATTTTTTGGATTATTGGAGATCTTATTTCAGTACCTCTTTATTTTGCTAAAGGATATACTTTTACCGCACTTCAGTACGTTTTATTCACAATTATCGCCATATATGGTTATTTAGAATGGAAAAAAATCTTAAACAACTCAAATTAGCAAGTAATTCAACAGTATTAAGAATTGCTATTTTTGGCCCAGAATCAACCGGAAAAACAACTTTAGCTAAACAATTGGCTGAACATTATCAAACGTCGTGGGTGCCGGAATTTGCAAGGAATTATTTGCAAGATAAACTGAAAACCTCTGCGCAGCTGTGTGATGAAAAGGATATGTTGCCCATTGCTTATGGTCAAGTTGAACTTGAAAATAAAATGGTTTTAGAGGCCAAAAAGTTTTTGTTTTGCGATACTAACTTGATGGTTACCAAAGTTTTTTCGGAAGTCTACTATAAGCGTTGTGACCCATTTTTGGATGCCGCTGCCAAGACTCACGCTTATGATTTGTTTTTTCTTACTGATGTTGACGTTCCGTGGGAGGCTGATGACCTAAGAGATAGCCCCAATGGTCGTACCGAAATGTTTTCAATTTTTAAGCAATCTTTGCTAGATAATAATAAGCCCTTTATCACATTAAGAGGTGATGTGGCCACACGATTTGAGCAAGCGATTACCATTTTGGATGATTTACGAATTGCCAAGACCAACAAGATTAATTCTCAGGATTTTATTCAACTGTACCAACATGGACTCTCGATGAAGAAAGTACAAGGTATGTTGACTAAGTTTAAAAAGGGAATTTCTAAAACTTTTATTGATCGACCTGCAACGGTCGATGATGGAATTGTGCAATTATCTACCGAAGAATTTGTTGAAAAAGCCCGTTATTTTGAGCAACATAATACGGAGTTGACCTTGATGAAATTTGTGCCCGCCTCTGGTGCAGCTACCCGAATGTTTAAATTCTTGAATGAATTTTTAAATAATTTCGACTTAGAATCCGAGAGTATCAATGCTTATATTAATAGAAACGAAGATGCTGAATTATCTTTATTTCTAGTGGGGAAGGAGAAATTTCCCTTTTATGCAGCTATAGAGACAAGGCTTAAGGACGATTTTGAGGATTTTGAATCTTGGCCCTTGGATCAAAAAGATTACTTTTTTATTAAATATTTATTATCCTCAGACTATTTTAATTTCGGGAACAAACCCAAAGGAGTGCTGCCTTTTCACGATTATACATCGCATATTGCTACTCCTTTTGAAGAGCATGTCAAGGAATGTATTGCTTATTCGACTATCGGAGCAATTGGGAATTTACATTTTACGATATCGCCCTCGCATCAATCGCTTTTTGATACCCTAGAAAAAGAGGTGACTACTTTATGTCAAACCAAAAATAAAATTACCATTGCTTATTCGTTTCAAAGTAATGTGACAGATTCTATCACTGTAGATGCAAAAAATCAATTGATTCGAAATGTTGATCAAAAAGTAGTATTTCGTCCCGGCGGGCATGGTGCATTGATCGAGAATTTGAATGCACTACAAGCAGATCTTATTTTTATTAAAAATATTGATAATGTGATTTACAATCAAATTGAAACCATTTCGCTTTATAAAAAAGCACTAGCGGGAATTTTATTAGCATTACAAAAACGTGTATTTGAATATTGTAATTGTCTTCAAACTAAAACAATAAGTACAGAAACCTTGAGGGAAATTGTTGCGTTTGTTGAAGATGAATTACACATAGTCATCACCAAAGGCTTTTCAAAATATACATTTGAAAATAAAGTTTTGGAATTAATTAGTGTTTTGAATCGACCTATTCGCGTGTGTGGTATGGTAAAAAATGAAGGAGAACCGGGTGGCGGACCATTTTGGGTTATTGATCGAAATGGAAACA
>JBOFUD010000116.1:0-7037 GCA_051652385.1 Flavobacterium sp. | reverse complement strand
CTTATTGAACATTTTAAAGAACTAAAACATCAAGGAATGACCGATATGAATGCCTTAATTTTAAAAGGAACTACCGATCGTTTGCGTCCGGTATTATTGACAGCCGCGGCGGCCGCTCTTGGTTTTTTGCCTATGGCGATTTCTTCATCGGCAGGAGCAGAGGTGCAACGACCTTTGGCAACCGTGGTTATTGGTGGACTTTTTACCGCAACCCTTCTGACCTTAATTGTCTTGCCCATTCTTTTTAAAGTTTTTGATTCAACAGCATTTAAAAGACCAAAACTAAAAAAAGGGAAAAAACATTTCACCATCGTTTTGCTTTTGTTGGCTAGCAGTTTTGCTTTTGCCCAAAATTCAAATACGTTTCGTGACGCACTAATTGCCAAAGCTCTTGAAAATAATAAAGGCATCAAAGCCGCTGCCCTGCAAGTCACAAAAATGCAAGAAAATATTAAAAGCAGTTATTCCTTTGATAAAACCAACGTGTATTATTCTTACGATCAAAATAATTTGGCTTTGAATGATCAACCGCTTCGTGTTTTTGGAGTACAACAAAGCTTTTTGTTTCCAACGGTTTATGGCGTTCAAAAGAGAGCGAATACGTCTGATTTTGAGAAAGAGAAAGCTAGTTTTGAGCTTCAAAAAAATAAACTAGCCTTGCAAGTAGCCAAAACCTATGATCAAATTGTGTATTGGCAGCATCAAGAACGCTTGTATTTTTATTTAGATAGTTTGTATCAAAAATTCTCAAAAGCCAGTGATCGGCGTTTTGAACTAGGAGAAAGTAATTATCTAGAAAAGATTACTGCTCAGTCAAAATTGCGTAAAATTTCAACCAAACTTAAGCAAATTGATTTTGAAAAAAAAGCGCAATATGAATTGCTACAAGGCTTGATGCAAACCGATGAAAAAGTCACCATTTTTGAAAAAGAATTAGTTCCAACATATACTTTAGATAGTACTTCAGGTAAAAAATTGCATCTTGTTTATTTAGAACGTACTAGCGATTATTATAAAGAACAAATTGCAATGCAAAAGCAACAGTGGTTACCGGATATTAATTTGGAATATTTTCAAGGGAAAAATAGCGGTTTATCGCAGGCTTTGTATGGGTTTCAAGTGGGTATAGCGGTTCCTATTTTGTTTTCTGGAAATGTATCTAAAACTAAAGTTGCTCAACTAGAATGGCAAAGTTGGGAAGAGCAAAAGCAAAATCAAGATAAAAAAATGATACAATTTATCCGTCAGAAACAAAATGAAGGCGCTAAGTTTCAAGAAAGCATTTCTTACTATACCACTACCGGAAAAAAGCTATCCGAAGAAATTATAAAAGTAGCCAATAGTAGTTACAAAAATGGCGAAATTGATTTCTTTCAATACATTCAAAGTTTAGAAAATGCTGTGGGTATACAAGTCGATTATTTAGAATCGGTACTTCAGTTTAACAGCAGCCAATTAGAATTACAGTACCTTAATTTTTAATTTATACAATGAAAAAACAGCTTTTTATATCCGCTTTTATAGTTCTTTTCTTGAGCTGTAAAAAAGAAGTAACAACCGAAGTCGCTGCTGCTGACGACTTAATTCGCGTAACGAAAACTCAGTTTCAATCGGCAAAAATGACGATTAGCACGCCCGTAGTTAAAGATTTTGATCAAACCATAAAAATTACTGGAAAAATTGATGTTCCACCTCAAAACAGAGCAAAAGTAACCACTTTTATAGGAGGTTACGTAAAAAGCACACAGCTTTTGGTTGGAGATAATGTCCGCAAAGGACAACCTTTGTTGACACTCGAAAACATAGCGTTTATCGATATTCAAAAAGAATATTTGGAAGTAGCAGAGCAGCTAAAATACCTTAAATCTGAATTTGTAAGGCAAAGAACTTTGTACGATGAAAAAATAACTTCGCAAAAAAATTATTTGAAAGCCGAAAGCGACTATAAAAGTGCTTTGGCAAACTATCAGAGTTTAAAGCAAAAATTGATTTTGATGCACATAAGTCCGGCACAGGTTGAAAAAGGCAAATTCTCATCAATTATCACTATTTACGCTCCTATTTCTGGAGATATTGTGATTATGAATGCCAATGTGGGCATGTTAATGGCTCCCGAGGATGTAATTCTGGAAATTGTTGATACCGATCATTTGCATTTAGAATTGGCGGTTTTCGAAAAAGATATCATGAAAGTTGTTAAAGGGCAAAAAATCACATTTACCGTTCCAGAAGCCACGAAAGAAGTCTTTGTTGGCGAAGTTCATTTGGTTGGGAAATCTATTGAGGGAAATGACAGAACTATCAATGTTCACGGACACTTGGAAGAGGAAACCAAACAAAAGTTGCTTACGGGAATGTTTGTTGAAGCCGCCATTATTTTCGATACAAAAAAAGGGTTAGCAGTACCAAATGAAGCGATTCTGAAAGAAAATAATAAACATTTTGTTTTTGTTTTAGATACTGACAAGAACGGATATGCTTTTAAGAAAACCCCAGTGCTTTTAGGAGAACAAAATGAGAATTTTAGTGAAATTATACCCAATAAGGCAATCAATAGTGCGACTAAAATACTAATCAAAGGCGTTTTTGATGTAACAGAATAGAAGTTTAATTTAAAAAAAAAAATAATTATGAATGAAGCACATGTACACCTAGTGGTAAATCATTTCCCTATCATCGGCACGATTTTGGGATTTGGAGTTTTAGTATTTGGATTGATCTTAAAAAATAATTCGGTGAAGAATACGGCATTTTTTCTGTTTATTGTAGCGGCTGTTTTCGCTGCTGTGAGTATGAACACAGGAGAAGGAGCAGAAGAATTGGTAGAGGATATGCCTACTATTGGTCGCGAAATCATTCACGAACATGAAGAAATGGCTGAGAAATTGGCACTAGCGCTTTATGTTTTAGGAGTAACCTCGGCAGTGGGCTTCTACTTAGATTACAAAAAGGCAAAACACAGTAATTTGGTTGCTTATTTTGCAATTGTCATAGCGATTGTAGCGGTAATTTTGGCGCAACAAACCGGAACAACAGGAGGAGAAATTCGTCATACCGAGATTAGAAAAGTAACTATTCCCAATGATGTTCGAATGAAGGATAAAGAACGACATTAACATAAAGTCGTTTAAAATTCGTAATTTTATGGCTTCATAACAATAGACTTGTAGCAATAAAAAAGGATGTCGTTTTTTCGACATCCTTTTTTATTGAAATTAAAAAACAACATATAGATTAACTCGCAAAGAGTAAAATCAGTAATTGTGCGACCAGAATTCTGCTGATGGTAACTAGCGGATATACCGTAGCGTAGGATTGATTTGGAATATCAGAATCTAAATATTTGGTACTAAAAGCCAATGCAGCAGGATCTGTATATGAACCACTCATAATTCCAACCATTTGGTAATAGTTTAATTTAAACACAAAGCGGCTAATGATAACCAACAAAGTAAGGGGAATAAACGTTATGAAACAACCATAGTAAATCCACATCCATCCATTATTAGCTACAAAATTATCATAAAAACCATGTCCCGCTTTAATACCTACTGCAGCAAAGAACAAACAAATACCAAAATCTTTCATGAAGTGAATCGCTCCATTGTTGATGTAAGAGTGAATTGCTCCAACACCGCCATATCTACTGATAAATAAAGCGGCAATTAGTGGTCCAGCAGCCAAACCTAGTTTTAAAGGAACTGGCAATGATGGAATCATGATCGGAATAGATCCGATGATCAGTCCAAATATTAAACCACCAAATAGAGAAAGGAAATCGGGTTCTAATAATATTTTTGAAGAATTTCCAATTAATTTTTCAACTTCTTGGATGGCTTCTCTGTTTCCTACCACCATCAAAGTATCGCCATAAAACAATTCTAGAGATGGTTGTGCTAAAATTTCCAAACCTGACCGAATTACGCGTGTTACTTTTACATCAAATTGATTGTATAAATCCAATTCAGCAAGTGTTTTATGTACAGCAGTTTTATGTGTGACACTAAGAATTCTTGTAGTAATAGCGTCCTCTGATTCAATAAATAAATCGGTGGATGCTTTTCCTACCACAGTAATAAAACTATCAATGTCTTTTTGTTTTGCGACCACCATCAAAACATCCTTAGTTTGTAATGTATGTTCTAGTGATGGAGAATATACCACTTTGCTGCCACTTTGTTTTTGTCTTGAAATAATAACATTGTCAATATTAAATTCCTTCAAAATTTGCTTGATGGTTTTGCCTATGACTTCTGATTTTGTCACCCTACATTTCTGGCGTACAATAACATTTTCATGATCTTTATTTTTTTCTTGAAGCATTTGAACTTCTTTTTGTAAATCGATTTTCAGAAAGCTTTTGGCTAATATAATCAACAAAATAATTCCGAAAACTCCAATAGGATAGGTGATGGCATAAGCAATAGCCGGATCAGCGAAATGATCTGTTGGTAAATTAAGTTGTTTTTGAATTTCAATTAAGGTGGTTTTTGCAGCGCCCAAACCCGGAGTGTTGGTAACAGAACCTGACATTAATCCCACTGCATTTTCAATTTTTACATTGGCAAAAAGATGAATTAAATAAGCAATAATTCCGCCCAAAAACACAGTACCAACAGCAAGACTGTTAAATACTAAGCCTTCTTTTTTGAAGGAGGAGAAAAAGGAAGGGCCGACTTGGATACCAATGCCATATACAAATAAAATAAGACCAAACTCTCTGATAAATTGAATAAGGTCAGAATTCATGCTGAAACCTAAATGTCCTAAAAACAAACCTACAAACATAACTGCAGAAACGCCAAGCGAAACTTTTCCAATTTTTAATCTTCCTGCAAAAAAACCGATGCTAATTGTCAAAAACAAAACAATTAGTGATTGCGCCAACTCCGGATCTTCTGTCGGAGTAAACAAAAATTGTAGCCATTCAAACATAGTATTATTTTTAAATTATTATTTATTTAAGTATTGTAAAAGAACTCAAAAACAAGCTTAAACAGTATGATAAAAATCAGTAAATCACCATTTTTATTAAATATTTCTATAAATTTGTTATGAAAACGATTGCGAAAACTTAATTTTTTCCCAATCAAAATACCGATAACGTTCTCGTTTTTTTTGTGATTTATGATATTTGTCAGTTTTCAAATTAAAAAATAATCTTAAATTTGAGAGAGATTAGAAGAATAAGCAATAAAATTAGGGTTAAATATTTTTAAAATTATCAAAGATGAAAAACATTAAGATTATTCAGGAATTACATGATTTAGGCATCACAGGATATCATGAAGTAGTTTACAATCCCTCTTATGAAGAATTGTATCAAGCAGAAATTTCTCACCGAAGAAAAGGTTATGAAAAAGGGGCCAATACTGATACTGGAGCTATCGCCGTAAAAACTGGTATATTTACTGGGCGCTCTCCTAAAGATAGATATATAGTAAAAGACGAGATTACAAAAGACACTATCTGTTGGGATAAGGAAAGCGGGATGAATACGCCTAACTATCCAACTACGAAAGCAGTTTGGGATGAATTAAAAGCAGTTACACTTCAACAATTATCAACTTCACCAAGACTGTATGTGGTAGATGCTTTTTGTGGTACCAATGCCGATACTCGTCTAAAAGTTCGATTTGTGATGGAGGTTGCCTGGCAAGCGCATTTTGTAACCAATATGTTCATTCGACCCTCCATTTATGAAATAGAAAATTTTGGGGAACCTGATTTTGTGGTAATGAATGGTTCTAAGGCTACTAATCCAAATTGGAAAGAACAGGGACTGAATTCTGAAAATTTTGTATTATTTAATTTAACAGAGAAAATTCAAATCATCGGTGGTACCTGGTACGGTGGAGAAATGAAAAAAGGAATGTTCGCCATGATGAACTATTATCTTCCGCTAAAAGGAATGGCTTCTATGCATTGCTCTGCAAACGTAGGTGAAGAAGGTGATGTTGCGGTATTCTTCGGACTTTCTGGAACTGGAAAAACCACTCTATCTGCCGATCCAAAACGTTATTTAATTGGTGATGACGAACATGGATGGGATAATAATGGCATTTTTAACTACGAGGGTGGCTGTTATGCAAAAGTTATTGACTTGAGCGAAAACAACGAACCCGACATTTGGAGAGCTATCAAGCGTGATGCATTATTAGAAAACGTAATTGTAGATGAGTATGGCGAAGTAGATTATTACGACCATTCTATTACCGAAAATTCAAGAGTTTCTTATCCAATTTATCATATTAATAAAATTGTCTTGCCATCAAAAGCAGGACATGCCAAAAAAATCATTTATCTATCTGCGGATGCGTTTGGGGTTTTACCTCCAGTTTCTATCTTAGATGATGATCAAGCACAATATCATTTCTTGTGCGGTTACACTTCTAAATTGGCGGGTACCGAAAGAGGAATTACTGCACCTGAACCTTCTTTTTCTCCTGCATTTGGCGAGGCTTTCTTAACGCTGCATCCCACAATGTACTCTAAAACATTGATTGCGAAAATGAAAGAACATGGCGCCAAAGCGTATTTGGTAAATACCGGATGGAATGGAACTGGTAAAAGAATTTCGCTAAAAAATACTAGAGCAATAATTGATGCTATCATTAGTGGCGAAATTGATAATGTACCATCAAAACATATTCCGTACCTAAATTTGACTATTCCAACACAATTGTCAAAAGTTAGCGAAGGCATTCTTGATCCAAGAGATACTTACAAAAGTGACGAGGAATGGGAAGCTAAAGCACAAGATTTAGCATCAAGATACATCAAATACTTTGAACAATATACCAATACGGAAGAAGGGGAACGTTTAGTGGCTTCTGGGCCACAACTAGAACCTGTAATGAATTAATTTTTATAACTTTTTTTTTTCAAGTTGTTGGGTTGAACACTTACTTATTAGTGCTACAGATGGTAAGTAAGTGTTCTTTTTTTTGAATGTAATGGGGCTATTGGACACTATGTTTACAGAGTTTACAGGGATTTAATAAATTGATACTAAAAAAAGAAAATAAAATTTGTTT
>JBOFUD010000115.1:0-17302 GCA_051652385.1 Flavobacterium sp. | reverse complement strand
TGAAAAAAGGAGAAACCAAAACCGTAACCTTTACTTTGACTGAGAAGGAGTTAGGATTCTATGACAATGCAGGGAAGTACTTAGTAGAAGCGGGAACCTTTAAAATGATGGTTGGCGGAAGCTCGGATAAAGGTTTGGAAGGCCAATTTGAGTTGGAGTAATTAATAAATTTCTAGAATCATCAGCTCGTCATTTAGAATAAAAGATTCAATAGTTGTCTTTTTATCTAGTAATGTTTGAGCAAGTTGTTTTGTATTTTGATTGAACGTTCATAAAACTATTACTTTTGGTGGTGTACCATTCAAAAGTAATAGTTTTTCAAAATCTTCATCGTGGGTGAGCATTGTGAAATTGTTTTTTTTTGGGAAATTCCCATATTTCACTATCCTTTGCAGGTTGTGCAACTTCAATATCTTTAGCGTGAAAACAATTGGGAAAGCTATCCTCAATGATTTTGATTATTCTCCAAGAAATATTAGCGTCAAGAAGCAATTTCATTAAGCTGCAATTATTTTGGTGATATTTTCTCTGTTAGCTGCAAAGGCTAAGGCAGCCAGAATGTCTTCTTTTTTTAGTTCTGGAAAGTCCAAAATAATTTCTTCCATCGACATACCCTGTGCAAGCCAAGATAAAATGTCAGATACACAAATTCGTGCTCCAGTTATCGTTGGTTTTCCAAATCGAATATCAGGGTTTATTGAAATCAAGTTATGCCAATTATTCATAAGTTTATCATTTGATACAAATTTACGAAAAAGTGTCTAGCAATTTAAAAAATAAATTATTGTGAAAGTCTTTATTAATTGCTTAAAAAAGAAATAAATGAAATACAACAGATGTGGGAAAAGTGGCCTGTTATTACCGCAAATTTCTTTGGGTTTATGGCACAACTTCGGTTCGGTGGATTCTTTTGATAATGCGGAAAGTATCGCTAAAACTGCTTTTGATCGAGGGATTACTCATTTTGATTTGGCTAATAATTATGGACCAGTTCCGGGTTCGGCAGAGACGAATTTTGGTCAGATACTAAAGAATAATTTTCAAGGCAATCTACGAGACCAAATTGTAATTTCGACAAAAGCGGGCTATACTATGTGGAGAGGTCCTTATGGTGATTGGGGATCACGAAAATACCTGTTATCAAGTTTAGATCAGAGCTTGAAGCGAATGAATGTAGACTATGTGGATATTTTTTATTCGCATCGTTTTGATCCAGAAACTCCTTTAGAAGAAACGATGATGGCATTGGATTTTGCCATTCGAAGTGGGAAAGCCTTGTATGCTGGTATTTCGAATTACAATCCAGAACAAACCAGAGAGGCTACCGAAATTTTGAAGCGATTAGGTACTCCTTGTTTGATTCATCAAGCAAAATATTCGATGTTTGTAAGAACTCCCGAAGAAGGATTGCTCAATGTTCTCGGAGAAAAAGGGGTGGGTTGCATCGCTTTTTCGCCTCTGGCACAAGGTCTTTTGACCGATAAATATTTGAAAGGTATTCCAGAGAATTCTCGGGCTCACAATCCTAATGGACATTTACAAGAAGCCGAAGTTTCGGAGGAACGCATTCAGAAAATCATTCGATTGAACGATATTGCGAAAGAGCGAAATCAATCCTTGGCACAAATGGCTTTGGCTTGGTTACTCAAAGACAGTAGGATTACTTCGGTGTTGATTGGAGCAAGTTCTGTGGGGCAATTGAATAATAATCTTGACAGTTTGAATTCGCTTTCTTTTACAGCGGATGAATTGGAGGCTATTGAGAGGGTTTTGAGTTAAATACAGTTTTTTAAATAGCAATTGAGAAAATAAAAAGGATGAAGTTTTGATATGTTTCATCCTTTTTTTATTACATTTTTTTAATGTTTTTATTGTACTTTTTAATCAACTCCATAGTGCTGGTTTCTGACGAGAAAACAGAGTTTAATCCCTGTGGTTCCTGAGGAGGATCAGTGGTGAAATCTAAACCTATTTTCCATTTTCCATCTTTGGGATTGTTTTTGGCTATGCCCGCATATCCCCAAAAGTTCAAGGCGACAAATGGTTCTTTTTCTTTAATAGCTCTCGATAGTCGATCAAATACAGCTTTGTAAAAATCGTTTCGGTATACTGCCGAAGCCTTTCTATCTAGACTTTCTTGGGTTCTTGGATAGCCAAATTCTTCTAAGACAATTGGTTTTTGCAATCTCTTAGCGACTGCGATATGTTCATCGATATAGGCCATTGTTTTTTCAATAGCGATTGGAGTGGATCCTTTTTCATCTTCTATCTTGTACCAGCCCCAGTTTTTGGGCCAAATGTGCATAGTTAAATAGTCTATATTTGGATTGGTATGTGTTCTTTCAAAGGTGGCTAAATCCTCATTTGAACCCGCTTTCCCTTCAGAACCTGTTGTGATGAGGTGGTTTGGATCCAATCGGTTCATTTCGTTTACCACTTCATTGAGCCATTGGGTAAAAGTACCTTCATTTTCTTTCGTAAACACGCGTGGCTCATTGGCTACCTCCCAAGCCATAATAGCGGGGTCCTTAGTGTATTTTTTATGGGTGATTGTATTGGTTCTTCCCATAATGAATTGAAGGTGTTTTATAAAATCCGCTTTGCAGGGTTCGCAAGTATGAAATTTGGAGGTGAATTCCATAAACTGTGGCCAAGTGTTGGCAGCAATATTGGGGTTGGGTACTTTTCCGTAACCATTCCACTCTAAATATTTTGCCATTCCGCCTGACCATTCCCAATTGTTGTTGAGGTACAAAATGGCGTTCAAATCACGTTTGCCCATTTCGGATAACAAATAATCTAGACCTTCTAATAGTTCCGTGTTATAACTGTTTTTATTGGGTTGTAAAGCTGGCGTAACAGTATAATCTTGATCGCCGCCCTCAGCGCCCACAAGGATTCTTAAATTGGTGATACCATTAGCTTTGAGTTCATCTAATTCTTTTAAAAGACGCTTTCGGTCGCCTGTTTTGGCACCAATCATCGCCCCATACCAATAGTTTGTACCAATAAAATGGTAGGCTTTGCCGTTTTTGATGAATTGATTGTTTTTTACAGTAATCATTTTTTGAGCTTGTCCAAAAGCAGTACAAACAAGTAAAAATAACAATAGGAATACTTTCTTCATTTGAAAAACTAATTAGGTAAAACGTACATTTTAGGTAGTTTATTGACCAGAGCCGATTTGGTTTTTGTAACAAAAATGGTAAAATCTGCTACGTTTGTTGTTCCTGGTGTGGGTACATAATAACCATCTTTTGAATTGGTCCAAAAGAGTACGTAACTTATCTCGATGTTGTTGTTGGTAAGGGAACTGTATAAATAAGTCGAGAACCAATTGGCTATGGCAGGAGTAGTAGCTGTTACTTGGTAACCTGTTTCGGTCATAGCTGCAATTTTTACTTTGCTAATGGCAAGTTCCGAAATCATTTTTAGTTTTGTATTGGCGCGATCGGCTCCAGCTTGCCCTTGGTTATTAAAGTCGCCATAATTATCCATTCCGAGTACATCTACATAAGCGTCACCTGGATATCTGCTCAAATAGTTGGTTGCGGTGCTATAGGAATTGTCAGGGGAAAAGGCATACAATACATTATGTACTCCTTTGGTATTTTTAAGGTAGTCTACTGTAAATTGAAAAACTGTTTTGTACTCTTCTGCGGTGCAATAATTTTGTCCCCACCAAAACCAATTGCCATCAAATTCGTGAAAAGGACGGAAAATTACAGGAATCAATACGCCATTGGTATCCTTTAAGTTCAAGAAAACAGAAGCGACTTTGTCTAACTTTTGTTTGTACCAATTGTGGTTGCTTCCGCTGGGTAAAATACTTTTGAAAGCTGTTGCTTTTTGTTCTGTAGTCATATCGGCAGCATAGAAACTTTCTTCTTTGAAGGGTTCTCTCAAGTGCCAAGCAAAAGTGGTAATCATTCCTTTGCCGAAGGCTTCTTTGGCATCATCAATGATTATTTTTTCTTGTTGGTAAAACCAATTATCGCTTTGTCCATTGTTGCTTTTGTCGGTAATGAACATAAAATCTAAACCTAAAACTGCGGGGTCGTTTCCTGTCGTTTTTTTAATATCAGATTGTGCTGATGAACCGTTGTTGTAAAAGCCATTAAAGGCGTCTTGTTGACCTATGGTAAAACGAGTTTTAGCAAGTTTTTTTAAATTGTAAAATAAGGCTACTGTTGCTTCGGTTGCATTGGCATCGACCATATAGGTTTTTACATTTTTTGTTGTAAGCAAATCAGGAACTACTACCGGAGGATCAACCTTTGCTGGTTCTGAAGTTGGATTGTCTTTTGAACAACTATCTAATCCTATTATTGTGACGAAAAATAGTATTTTAAGCAAGTGGTTTTTCATGTTGTGTTTTTAAATTCTGTGAATGAGTTCTATGCAAGCGCGGCTGTTGTGGTATGGGCATTTCCAGAAACCTGCTTTGTCCTTCTGCATAGTAGAATAATCGCTATTTACACCCCAAAACCATTCTCCATTTTGATGGTCAATGATGTGTTTTTTGACAAAATACCAGTTTTTTAAAACGATGTCTAAATAGCCTTGATTTCCTGAAAGCTGCCAAGCATTGTAATAGCCAATCATCAATTCGGCTTGTGGCCAGGAATGTTTTTCGGCCATTAATTTTTGTGTTTCAGGATCGTATTCGTACCATAGTCCTCCGTCAGTGTCGATGCCTTCTTTGGTCACTTCGGCGATTTGTACTGCGTGTTTTTTATAGTTAGCAATCAAAGTAGTATCACCAGTTATTTCGGCGCATTGTAGCAATAACCAAGCAGCCTCAATATCGTGACCATAAGAAATGACATCCGGTTTTTCTATCCAATTTTCATCAAAAAACAAGTGTAAGTGACCATTTTCGGTGTTGATGAAATGGGTTTCTATGGTGGTTAAAAGTTCGATTATCGTTTGACGAAGCGTTTCGTCTTTCCAAACTTTGTACAAATTGGCATATCCTTCTACGATGTGTAAATGCGTGTTCATCGTTTTCTTTTCGTTAGCATCTTTGTCGCTCAAACGTAGGTCGTCAATGAGTTTCCAGCCACGAGTAAAGGCTTCTAAATAGCCTTTGTTTATTGGGTCAAAGCTGTAGGCTTCTATTTTTTTATAAAGCTGAATGGCTATCGTTAACGCTTCTTCATTTTTCGAAATCGAGTAATATTCAGCCATTCCGTAGATTACAAAACCTATGGCATAAATTTGATTTTTGGTATCTTTTGGAGTACCATCAAAATATAGACTCCAAAATATTCCACCATGTTCAGGGTCAAGAAAGTAGTTTTTGATGTATTCAAAAGCTCTTGTAGCAGTGTTTTTATGGTCTTCGTTTTTAGATAAATGATAGGCAGCTGAAAATGCCCAAAGAATTCGGGCATTTAAGACAGCGCCTTTTTCAGCATCTTCATTTTTATGATTTTCAAAATCAATTTGGCCGATAAATCCTCCGTTTTTGCTATCGATTGTATGGGTCATCCAATACTCGAGAATATTTTGGAGTTCTAATCGTAACTCGATTTTAAGATTTTTTAATTCGGTTGTCACGGGTCTAGATTGATTTGTTTTTTTCTACTTGCTTGATAATGGTTTGAACGGAACCTGCTGAAGTAAACGTATCTTCTGGTGTGTTGGTAACATAGTCAACTAATTGCTCAATACTCGAAACAGCTACGTGCATGCGCGTATCCGATGAAGCGTAATAGATATAAACGGTTCCATCTTCATCGGCAATCCAACCGTTAGAGAACAATACATTTGATACATCGCCCACTCTTTCTGCACCTTCTGGAGCCATAAAATGTCCAGCAGGATAGTGTGTTACTTTCGAGATATCATTCAAATCGGTCATAAACATGTATAGGGTGTAGCGAAGACCAGCTGCAGTATTACGAACACCGTGTGCTAAATGCAACCATCCTTTTGATGTTTTGATAGGAGCTGGACCCAAACCATTTTTTAGTTCATAAATGGTATGGTATTGTTTTCCGTAGATGATTTGTTCTTCTTTTACTACTGGATTGTTCATGTTTTCAACGAAGCCTAAGCCAATGCCACCACCGTTACCAACATCGATGAAACCATCTTGTGGACGAGTGTACAAGGCATATTTTCCATCAACAAATTCAGGATGTAAAACAACATTGCGTTGTTGTCCCGTATTTGAGATTAGGTCAGGTAATCGTTCCCAATTCAATAAATCTTTGGTACGAACAATTCCTGCATTGGCAATAGCCATACTCGTGTCACCAGCAGGAGCTTTTGGGTCTTTGCGTTCGGTACAAAAGATGCCATAAATCCAGCCGTCTTCGTGTGCAATTAAACGCATATCGTATACGTTGGTATCAGGTTCTTCAGTTTGAGGAATGACACAAGGTTTGTCCCAAAATTTGAAATTATCCACTCCATTTGGACTTTCGGCGATAGCAAAGAAAGATTTTCTGTCTACACCTTCTACACGAACCACAGTGATGTATTTGTTGTTCCATTTTATCGCCCCAGCATTAAATGTTGCATTAATGCCAATGCGTTCCAAAAGTAATGGATTGGTAGTAGGGTCAAAGTCGTAGCGCCATTCAAGTGGAGTATGAGCAGCAGTTATGATAGGATTTTTATAACGAGTATAAATTCCGTTTCCAGCGGTATCTTCGCATTCGTTTTTTTTCTCAATGAGCGCTTGAAATTCTTTTTTCAAGTTTTCTAATCTTTGAGCTACTATGTTGTTTTCAGATGTAATCATGCTATAAAAATGCTAGTTCAAAATTAATTTTATTGTTCTCTTTTGTTATTGAGTTCGTCTTCTATTATTTGTAATTTTTGTTCGTTAAGAGGGTAAAAGAAGATGAAAATCACTGATATTAATGCTGCAATTGCAGGGAGTATACTCAGCATAAGTTGAATACCGTTTTGAGTGTCGGTGCTTTGTGCTACATTCGCTTGAAAGCCATAATATCCTAATAACCATCCAGTTGATGCGCCTCCAATAGTCCAGCCAAATTTTTGTGACATGGAAGAAGCAGAAAAAACTAATCCAGTTGCTCTTCTGCCTTGTTTCCATTCAGAATAATCAGCACTATCGGCATACATTGACCAGATTAATGGGAAAATGCAACCCGCACAAATACTTATTAATACCTGAAAACTTAAAATCCAATAGATTTCATCGTTTTTGAATAGATAAAAAATCAAACTAAAAATTGCTGCTAAAAACATAGCGCCAAGGAATGTATTTTTCTTTCCTAACCTATTAGCAATGGGTGTAGCAATTACGACCCCAATAATATTGGCAGCTTGTCCTAAAACCAAATAAATTGAAGTAGGCGTCATATGAAAATCGGCACCAACAAGCATAAAATCAAAAGTAATAGTGCTACTTACATAGTATTTGAAATAGTAAACCGCAGCTCCATCTCTGATTGAATTGAAGATCAAGGCTCCAATTCCTGCACCTAGTAGAATCCACCATGGACGATTTTTTAGTAAGTCGTTCAAGTCTTCTTTCAGGTTTGATTTTTCGTCAGAGATAGGTTGAACTCTTTCTTTAGTCCATAAAAAACAGGCCCAAAAGAAAATGGTGGTAATCACTCCAAAAACGGCGATTGTTATCAACCAACCTGATTTTGAATTCAGGTTCCCACCAAAATAATTTACTAAGGGTTCGATAAGCCAAAGTGCTAATAAACTTCCGCCAAAGGCAAACACCATTCGGTAAGAAGAAAGGGTTGTTCTTTCTTTTCGGTCAGACGATAAAACACCTAGCAATGATGCATAAGGCACATTGATTACAGAATACACCATCATCATCAATGAGTAGGTCATGTAAGCGTAAATGATTTTACCTTTTTCGTCAAAATCTGGCGTGTAAAAAGTGAGCACTCCAATTATAGCAAAGGGTATGGCTGTCCATAGTAAATAAGGTCTGAATTTCCCCCATTTTGATGTTGTTCTATCCGCCAGAATTCCTACGATGGGGTCAAAGCAAGAATCCCAAATTCTAGTAATTAAAAACATGGTTCCAACTACGGCTGGTGCTAGACCAAATACATCTGTGTAGAAAAACAGTAGATACATACTGAATATTTTCCAAAACATAGAAGAGGCAGCATCGCCAAGTCCGTAACCTATTTTTTCTTTTAAACTTATTTTTTCGTGCATTTTTTTGGGTATGAGGTTTGGTAATTAGTTATTATAAAGGTTTTCCTTTGTAACATCTTTCTCAAAAAAGATGCGTTCTAAATTATAGAAATCTACAAAATCTTTAGCGCTAGTTTGCCCCTTGAAAGGAGCATAATAATGCATTTTTTTCTCTTGTTCCTGCCAGCCATGATTGCGCCAAACGAGTACATATGAAATTTCGAAATCACCCATAGCTTTCATTAGTGTATCCGTCCACCATTGACTGTAGGGGATGGCTTCGTAGCCCGTTTCGGCAAATGCGATGATTTTGTTTTGTTCTTTGGCAACCTCACTCATTATTTGAAATTGTTTGAGACAATTTTTAACAAACGAAGGGTCTTTGGTAGGATCATTGTAAACGTATTTATCAAAACTCAAGATATCTACATAGTTTAAGCCTGGATAAAAGTCGAGAAATTCTTCCTTTGAGTTAAAATCGGCAGTGTTGTATACGTAGATTAGGTTATGAACTTCTTTCTTTTGCAGGTATTCAAAAGAAAATTGCCATAATTTTTTGAATTCTTCGGGCGTACAATTTCCTTTTCCCCACCAGAACCAATTGCCTGTAAGCTCATGAAAAGGACGATATAAAATTGGGATAGATTTTCCTTTTTCATCCTTTAATGATTTTAAAAATTTAGCTTCTTTATCTAACCAAGATTTGAATTTTTTATGATTTTCACCACCAGGTAATATTGAAACTATGGTTTTTGTGGTATTATCCCAAGCATTTTTTCCGCTGATAGGATTGTCTAAATGCCAACTAATCGTATTTACACCTCCTCTTTTTTTGACATCGGCCATGTATTGCCTCATAAGGTCAAAAGGTACGCCATCTAGGTTTTTTGGACTGCTTTTTTCAATACCTCCAAGATCCCATCCATACACTGCGGGATAATCTCCTGTGACGTCTTTTACATCGCTGCGATCTGATTCGTATTTCCAGTTTACGCCGTAGGCCAAATCGTCTTGGTGGCCAAAAAGAATGGCTTTTTTACTTGTTGTTACAAGATTCTTGTACAGTGCAACGGTTTCTTGTGTTGATTTTTTGTCTGAAATTGATAAAATAGTATTATTCGTTTGGCTAAAACCAAATGTTGTAATGCTCAGTATTAATAGACTTGTGGGGATTATTTTATGGATATTCATTCACAATGTTTTTGTTTTCAACGGTTTATGTCATTTTTGTATTAGTAAGAAACCATTTTTATAAAAATAGTTCAAATCAGATGATAATTTGATAATCGTATAAAATTTAGTTTAATAAAAAGTGATTTTGATTAATTTATAGGGATACAATTGAAAAATGTATAATTCTATTTTTCAAAGATAATTCGAACTCTTTTCTCTTAGTAGTATTATTTTATCAAATTTATATCATATAATTGCATGAAATAAATACAACGGCATGAGTACTTCAACTAATTTTTATAGAGAAATCCCTCCATTGTCTGGTGGAGATAGTTTTTTGGTGTTTGATAGAACCAAAGATAATTTTGATTTTCCCGTACATTATCATCCAGAATTTGAAATTAATTTCATTAAAAATGGTAAAGGGGTGAAGCGAGTTGTTGGAGATAATATTGAGGAAATAGATGAGGTTGAGTTAGTTTTGGTTGGGCCCAATCTATATCATGGTTGGGAATTGCATAAATGTACTAATAAAGAAATACGTGAAATCACCATTCAATTTCATAGTGATTTGTTTCATGAATCATTATTGTCAAGGCGAATTATGCATCCTATAAAAGACATGTTTAATCGTTCCATACATGGTATTTTATTTTCAAAAAGTACAGCTGAAGCACTTACGGATCGTTTGATCAAGCTTTCGAAACTAGATGGAATGGATTATTTTTTGGAAATTACTTCTATATTATATGATTTGGCTACCTCCAGAAATCAACGCTTATTATCTACTTTTACTGTCGATAATGATACTTTTGAGGAGTATGATAAGATGAAATTGATCTACGAATACGTGCAAAAGAATTTTTCTGAAAGAATCAAATTAGAAGATGTGGCCAATGTGGCGAGCATGACTGCTATTTCGTTTAATCGTTTTATTAAAAAGCGAACTAGTAAAACTTTTGTCAATTATATCAATGATATCCGTATTGGATATGCTGCTAGATGGCTGATTGAAAAGGATTTAAGTGTTTCTGAAATTGCTTTTAAATCTGGATTTAATAATATTGCGAATTTTAACAGGAGTTTCAAAACCATAAAAAAAAGAACCCCTAGTCAGTACAGAGAAGATTTTTATGGACTTAAAAGAATCTTGTAAAATCTTATTTTGTATTACGAAAACGTTTGAAAAACTTGCATTTACGTGCTTGTAAATTATTTAATTTGTATTTATTTCAATATTTTTTAAATACATCTCATTTTTACACTGGTAGTATTGTGGTTTTCTTTATTGTTTTTTGATAAAGTAAAAATATTATCATCAATTGATATAATACTATTAATTTGATGTTAAGTTGTGTTATAGATTTGTTAATTATGAAACAGATTAATTAATATGAGTTTAAAATTAGAATTTTTTATTTCTTATTTTAATGGCTTAACTAACTAAACACTTATTATGAAAAAACTATTGTCTAATTTTTCACATTGGAAAGGCGACCTCAAAGTGGTTCCAATGTTTTTAACTTTATTGCTTACCTGTAATTTTACTATTGCCCAAACTACTATACATGGATTAGTAAAAGATGCTAGTGGACAACCGCTTGTTGGTGCTAATGTCTCTGTTATTGGCATAAATAAGGGAGTTTCCACGGGTTTTGATGGTCAATACCAGATTGATGTTCCCCGCCAAGGGACGCTTTCTTTTTCCTTTGTAGGATATGTTACCAGAAAAGTGCCTTTTGTAGGAGTTGATAACATTAATGTGGTGTTATTGCCAATAACCGAGGACTTAAAGGAGGTTGTTGTTAACGTAGGATATGGCACACTAAAACGCAAAGATGTTAGTAGTGCAATTGCTACTGTAAAATCCAAGGATTTAGAAAATATCAAAATGTTGAACATTGATCAAATGTTGCAAGGTAAAGCTGCAGGGGTTTCGGTTACTATCAATTCAGGGGCACCCGGAAGTGCTGCCTCGATTAGGGTGCGTGGTACCACTTCTATTTCGGGAACGAATGAACCATTGTATGTTATTGATGGGGTACCGGTATCGGGAGATGCCACTGGAATTGCCACAAGTGGTCGTGCTTTGGCGGGTAAAGATGGGTTTTCTGCTTCAGGTGGAGGTGGAAACGTTGCGGTTAGCCCACTTTCTATGATCAATCCCAGTGATATTGCGACATTAGATATTTTAAAAGACGCCTCGGCGACTGCCATTTATGGGTCCAGAGGTGCTAATGGAGTAATTATTATTACTACAAAATCGGGAAAAAAAGGAAGTGGTAAGGTTTCTTACGAACAATTTACTTCTTTTAGTACGGTTTTAAATAAGTTGGATGTCATGAATTTGAAGCAATATGCCCAATCAAAAACAGAATTAGCTAAGTTATTTATTCAACCAACACGTCCAGAATTTTCGCAACCACAGCTTTTAGGTTTAGGTACCAATTGGCAAGAAGAAATTTACAGAACTGCGATAACCAAAAGTCATCAGTTATCATTTTCAGGAGCAAAAGAAGGAACCAATTATTATTTATCAGGTAGTTTTATAGATAACCAAGGAACTATCATAAATTCTGGTCTCAAAAGGTATACAGTCCGTTTGAATTTGGATTCCAAAGTAAAAGATTGGTTACATGTGGGGGCAAATGTCACCTCGGGTATTACAAATGAAGATATTACTGTGAATCAAAGTTTTCAAGGTATTATTAGTAACACATTACTGCAGTCCCCGGATATTCCGGTACGAAATCTTGATGGGACTTTTGCTGGTCCACCAACATTAGCACAAAGCGTTACGTATTTTAATCCTGTCGCTGAGGCCTTAACTAGAGAAAACAAACTAGTTCGAAAAAATTTTTTAGGCAATGTTTTTGCGGAAGTTAATGTTTTTAAAGGATTTAAATATCGTGTTGAGTTGGCTGCAAATACTGAGTTTTCTGAAAATGATGATTTTAGACCTTCTTATAAATGGGGAGCACAAGAAAATTTATTGGCTGATTTAGATGTCAGAAGACAAAATTGGTATGCTACAAACTTGAAAAATTTACTAACTTATGATAAAAATTTTGGTAAACATAAGGTGATAGCACTAGTGGGGCAAGAGGCCAATGATTCGCATTGGGAAGGATTAATTGCCTCTGCTCAAGGGTTTAAAACAAATACTATTCACACGCTTAATCTTGCCGATGTTGATAATAACATTGTAACGCAATACAAAGGAAGTGCCTCTTTATCCTCTCTGTTTGCGCGAATTATTTATGATTTTAATGATAAATACAACCTGGCAGGATCAATAAGACAAGATGTCTCCTCAAAATTTGACCCAACTAGTAAAAATCAAAAAGGTATTTTTAAATCAATTTCTGGTTCTTGGAAGTTATCCAATGAAGTGTTTATGGCCAATACTCGTAAGTATGTGGACAATATAAAAATACGATTTGGGTATGGTGAAACAGGCAATCAGCAAATTCCGAATAATAGTTATTCTGCCTTGCTTGGTGTTCAAAATTCGGGATTAGGAAGTGGATTTTTGCCATCAAACTACCCAAATCCCGATTTGAAATGGGAATCATTAAATCAAACTGATCTTGGACTGGATTTTACTTTATTTAATTCACGAGTAAATGCAAGCTTAGATGTATATGATAAAGTATCAAAGGACTTTTTGTTTCAAGTGCCTTTGCCACTCTATCTCACTGGTGGTGGTGGGCAGTATGGTGGCGTTTCTTCTCCATATTCTAATTTGGGTACCATGAGTAACAAGGGTTTTGATATCATGCTAGGATTTAACTTAAAGTCATCTAATTCTTTTAATTGGGATGCCTCTCTTGTAGTTTCTCATTACAAAAATAATTTGGATGAGATTGTAAATGGATTAGTGTTAACTCAAGATGTTAATACCAACGGTTATCAGCCAGTAACAGTTACAAATACATTGGTTGGCAATCCTATCGGGATGTTTTATGGATACATAGCAGAGGGTTTGTTTAAAGATCAAGCCACCCTTAGTAGTGCGCCCTTACAGTTTGGGCAAACCGTAGGATCTGCCGCAGGGCAAACATCTTTGGGAGATGTAAAATATAAAGATGTAAATGGTGATGGAGTGATCGATCCCAATGATAGAGCGTTTATTGGAAACCCTCACCCTGATTTCACTTTTGGTTTTACGAACAACTTTAAATACAAAAACGTAGATCTGTCTATTTTTGTTCAGGGTTCATCAGGAAATGATATTTTGAATTTAACCAAAAGAGCAGGAACTACCAATGCTTCTTTGTTTGAAAATCAATTGGTTGATGCGTTGGATTATTATTCAACAAATAATACCTCAAGTCAAAATCCGAGACCGATTGGAGATGCTTCTAACAGTAATTTACTAATTTCATCCAGGTATGTTGAGGATGGCTCTTATATCAGGATTCAAAATGTTACTTTCGGATATTCTTTCCCACAATCCCTAATAGAAAAGGTAAAAATATCAAGATTACGATTGTACGCAACCGCACAAAATTTGTTCACTTTTACAAATTATTCGGGTTATGACCCTGAAATTGGTTCCTTTAATCAAAATGTGCTTTTATCTGGAATAGATAATGGTAGGTATCCTATTTCTCGCACATTTACGGTGGGATTAAATGTTGAATTTTAATTAAATAAAAATAATAGAATGAAAAATAACTCATTTTTTAATAAATACAGTTGGATATTTTTATCAATAGTATTGCTAGGTATAGGCTCATGTCAAGATGATTTTTCCGATCGTCCATCCGAGGATGGTATTAGTTTGGACAATTACTACGCTACAAATGATCAAGTGTTATCCTCAACCAATGGAATGTACAGCAGAACATGGTTTCAACTGTACAACAAGTTTTGGTGGTCTTTGGAAGTAGGATCCGGTAATATGTCTTCTTATTCCCCAGATGTTGCGGGTTTAAGAACTTTTTCTCTAAATGGAAGTGATCCAGAGTTAATCAACGGGTGGTCGGCCTTATGGGCTAATGTACAACAATCAAACATGATTATTAATTTTTTGCCCTCTCGAGTGGGGTCCGCAGTTGATGAAAATGTATTAAATAATACTATTGGGGAAGCTTATTTCTTGAGAGCTACCGCATATTTTGATTTGGTGCGGCTCTGGGGTCCTGTTCCTATCATTGAGAATCCTTTAGATTATTCAAGTAATCCCTACATTAATACTAACAGAGTTGCAGATGTTTACCAGCTAATCACAATGGATTATCTAAAAGCAATTGATTTACTAGCCGATAAAAATCGTGGGTCAAGTTATGCGAATAATGGTCGCGTATCTAAGGGCTCCGCCAGAGCTATGTTAGCCAAAGTCTATTTGTACCAAAAAGATTATGCCAAAGCTAAATTGATGTCGGAGTTAGTCATTAATAGTGGTGAATTTAAACTTTTAGGAGGCGACTTGCTGCCCAACAAAAGTTTTGCTGATTTGTTTACTTATCCTAGCAACAATAATGAAGAATCTATTTTTGCTATTCAATGGAAAGGAGATGGTATTTATGGTTCTGCTAATAATTGCAACACGCAATTTGGATTTAAAGATGGCGACCTTTCCACTTCTAATGCTTCGTATGGCGGCATCTTCGGTCCGGCTCAAGAGATTTTTACTTTGTATAGTAGTGCTGATAAACGAAAACATGAAACAATTATGGTTGGGGGTGCTGCTTATCCAAACATAAAAACAACTCTAGGATTAGGTTTTGTGGTTCCGATAGCCAAGGATTTGGCGCAAAATTCCGGTGGTGCTGTAAAAAAATATTGTATTGGAGTGGTCAATGGTGATTCGACAGGCCCAATTGATAGCTGGGCAATGATGAATAATAATACCTATAAAATGCGATATGCAGAGTTATTGTTAATTCATGCTGAAGCCATTCTAGCAGGTGGGTCCAGCACCTCTAATCCTGCCGCTTTAAAGTCCCTTAGTGCGGTCAGAAAAAGAGCAGGTTTAGCGGAAGTAACTACAGCAGTTACCTTTGATGATATATTTTTGGAAAGACGAAAAGAATTGTGTTTTGAAGGAGATTATTGGTTCGATTTGGGTCGTTTGCCTAAAGCTAAAGCAATTGCCATTATGTCTGCTCAAAACAGAGGTGATAGAAATACCTCTGCTAATTTTACTCCAAACTATGATGAAGCAAACCATGCGGCTAATGACTTCTACATGGATTATCCAGATAATGAAGTTGCTAAAAATCCAAAATTATTGGAAGCTCCAGTTCCTTATATATTCAAATAATAATTAAAAAGTTAAAACTAGAAGCGTTCTTTATGTAAAGGCTATTAGGTCAGAAAAATAAGGGTATTCTATTTTTATCGGTTAACTAATACAGATAATACTTATGAAAAATATTAAAACAAAATACATGCTGCCATTTTTTACTTTGGTACTTTTGGCGATAGGTTTGTTTTCGTCGTGCGATGACCAAAGTGATTCGGGAAACGTTTTGAGCATTACAAGTGTGGTTAAAGCACATGAAGGAGATTTAACACCTGTTTCGCAAGGGGATCCAAACAATTATTACATTATTAGAGGAACGGGATTATCAGGTGTTAGAAATATTTATTTTAACGATTTTGACACCTATTTTAATCCAGTATTCGTCACTGACACAGAGATTTTTGTGTTAATCAATGAAAAAACTCCCTATGTGAATTCCAGTAATAAGTTGAAAATAGTTACTAGTACAGGGTCAGTCACCTATGATTTTTTAATCGCACCACCTGTTCCAACGATACTTGGATTCAATCCTATTAATGCATCGGCGGATTCCGAGGTAACTATCACGGGTAATTATTTTATAAATCCTATTGTGAAAATTGCTGCAACTGCTACGCAACCGGCAATTGATGTGCCTATTGTTTCGTATTCTATCAATAAAATTGTAATAAAAATACCTAAAAATGTAAACCAAAGGTATATTTCAGTCGCCAATATTTCTGGAATAGCCACTACAAATGTGGCAATAGGTACCGCTCTTTATGATGATGTGTTTTACACTGTAGATGGTGTGGGCGGATGGGGAATTTCTAACACCGATATTACAAATTCTGTGATTTCTGATGTCGCTCAAGGTGAAAAAGCTATTAAGGTAGATATTACATCTTGGTCTGGTTTTCAAATTGATATGTGGGGTAATGGAGGTGTTAAGGTTCCTGCAGAGGCTACGGGAATAAGGTTTCAAATGAAAAATAAAACGGCTGCAAGGATGAGAGTGATTGTTGGTGGCGATTGGGGACATGAAGTATGGTTTAATATTAAAACGGAATATGATACTTACACCATTAGATGGTCTGATCTAGGAATGACCTCTGCTCCTGCAACGATTGGTCAATTAGTTTTTGGAAGTGATGGCGAAGCAAATACCTTTTACATTGATAATATTGGTTTTTCTATAAAGTAAATTGTTTTTTTTTTGAGTTAGTTTTAAGACTTTCCCTAACGCAGTGACGTTAGGGATTTCTTTTTTATTAAACTCTTGAACTATATTAGTTGTTTTTGGTACTAGTTTTTATAAACTCAATCTGCACAGCATTGCTTTTATTACAACCGTTGTTGTTCCTAATCTGGACATAAAATATTCAAAAGAGTATTTTTTTATTTTATTTAACTGCATCAAATTTGCGTCACCTTACCACCCACAGTTTTTTTTTTGAGAAATCTTAGTAGATTATTTTTTGTGCTCACTTTGGATGAGTAATTTTTGTTTACGAATTAGTTTGTCTTCCTTTAAATTTTTCCCGGACATAGCACTTGCTGAAATGTTAAGAAAATTCTAATCCATTAGTATAAAATCAGAAATAGATTAGTTTTGTACAGCATAGGTGAGGCTTTTTTTTTGAGTCAAGCGATAATGATTAAAGTAGTAAAGTACATGAAGCAGATAGTATTAGTTTTTTTACTTTTGGGAGTTGCCTATCAGGGCTTCGCGCAAGCAGAATTTGGTCC
>JBOFUD010000114.1:0-2089 GCA_051652385.1 Flavobacterium sp. | reverse complement strand
CGTTTAAAACGCGCAGCATGCCAAACTGCACTCTATCGGGGTTGTACCAACTGGCAAAGCTAAAACTATGATAGGCATTTAACCAGCCATGATTGGCGTGTCCTCTGGAATTGGCGGTATGTACAACGTAATTTTTCATAGTCTTTAAAATTAGTGATTTTTTTATTCAAATTTATAGTTGTTTTGAGTTTTTAGCTTTTTACTTAAAGTAAAAAAAATGAGCCCGAAATAGTATCGGACTCATTTGGTCAAAAAAAAAAATGGGTTTTGGTTTTAATTATTGATTTTTTCTCCTGATTCGCCCATGTTAAAAGACAAAGAAAAACGCAGTGTGTTATCTAAAGGCGAAGTTTGTTTGGAAGTGGAAGCCAGATACGATAGGTCAAATTTTAATTTTTTGATACTAAAACCAGCACCAAAAGTAAAAAAATCAAGATTGCCTAATTCATCACTATCATTAAAATAGCCCGTTCTTAAGGCAAATAAATTTTGATATAAGTACTCAAGTCCTACTCCTGCAGTACTCCCTTTTGATCCTTTGGTTAATGATTTGTTTAGTTCAATAGAAGATCCTAATTTGTTGTTTTCATCAAAGATAAAATCAAAACCACCGCCTAGTTTCAAATTAGTGGGTAACGCACTCTCGGATCCTGAATTGTTGCTATAATTTAGTGTTGGCCCTAAGTTAGATAGATTAAAACCACCTCTCCAAACCCCCTGAAAGCTTTGAAAAGCGATTTCGTTTGATTGGTAAAATCCTGCAAGGTCAACTGCGAAGGAATTAGCTACTTTGCCATTAGCATCGACCTCTTGAAGTTTTAGATCCGAACGAATGTAGCGTCCAGAAACAGCCATCGAAAACGTATTGCTTAATTTTAGCGCATACGATCCGTCGAAGGCAAGTTCGTTTGGGTTAACGGCTTGTCCTGGATCATTTTCATCGGTTCTCAAGACGGTTTCGCCCATTCCGAAATATCGTAAACCAAGCGCAAATGTACTTCGATCATTGATCTTGTTGTAGTAGTTTAAATTTAATAAAGCAATATCATTGGATAGTGAGGTGAGGTAGGGTGTGTAGCTTATTCCGACCCCAAATTCACTTTCTGCAAAGGGATATTTAGCTGCATTCCATTGTTGCGAGAAAGCATCCACCGATGTAGCAACTCCAGTGTCTCCCATACCAGCAGCTCTAGCGTCAGCGGCGATTCTTAAAAAGGGAGCCCCGGTTACAGCCGATTTGTTTTGTGCTACCACTAGTGTATTTCCAACACCAAACAATAGCGAAAATAATAGAATTATATTTTTCATGTGTATACGTTAATTGATTTTTATTAAAAAACGGTCTTACGTTTGCGATACAAAGTGGCTCGTTGTAACTGAAAAATTTCAAGATACAAGACACGATGTATCGCCACGTAATTCCTCATTTCATTATTTATTCTGTTGTTCTTTTAATAAATTTAGTAACAGAGGATGTTCCTTCTTTTCCGCTTACACGTATAAAATAAACTCCTGAAGTTAAATTACTCAAATCAAATGCACTGTATTTAGAATATTGAACCTCTTTCACATCGTATGTACGAACGATTGCTCCATTACTGGCTACAATTTCAACAGTAACATCTCCCATCCAGCGGTTTTCCCATTTAATATTGATGGTGTTTACTACAGGATTCGGGAAAAGGGTAAGTTCCATAACTGTTGATTGGTTTACAATAACGGTGATCAATTGTTCTGTGCTTGCTCCATAAATATCGGTTGCAGTTAACATCATTTGCGTTTCTCCATTGGATAAACTTTCAATAGTAAATCCTTTGTCGGTGGCTATAAGTGCTGCAACAGCTGGATCGAGTAAATTTGCGGTAAACGTCAATTTATCGCCATCTGCATCAGAGAAATAGGGGCTAAAAGTAAAGGACTCTGTTTTCGATATTTTGTTGAATACTATTGCTTTAGCTTCCAAGGCAATTGGCGCTCTATTGTTTACAACCACCATGGCAATTGTTTGTTCTGTACTAGCTCCGAAAGCATCTGTTGCTTTTAAGACTAATGACGTTTGCCCCACTGCTTTGGTTTGAATGACAAAAGA
>JBOFUD010000113.1:0-3394 GCA_051652385.1 Flavobacterium sp. | reverse complement strand
CTATTCCGAGAGAAAAATTGGTAGTGATTACAGGGCTTTCGGGTTCGGGTAAATCCTCACTGGCCTTTGATACTATTTACGCTGAAGGACAACGCCGCTATGTCGAGACATTTTCGGCCTATGCTAGACAATTCCTAGGGGGCTTGGAAAGACCCGATGTTGATAAAATCGATGGTCTATCGCCTGTAATTGCTATTGAGCAAAAAACAACTAGCAAAAGTCCGCGGTCTACCGTTGGAACAATTACCGAAATTTATGATTTCCTGCGATTGTTATACGCTCGTGGCGCTGATGCTTACAGTTATAATACGGAAGAAAAAATGGTTTCCTACTCTGATGACCAAATTAGAGAGTTGATTATTCAGGATTTTACTGGAAAACGAATCAATATTTTGGCACCTGTCATCCGAGCAAGAAAAGGACATTATGCCGAGCTTTTTCAGCAAATTACCAAACAAGGTTTTTTGAAAGTTCGCGTCAACGGCCAAATCATCGATATTACGACCGGTATGAAACTCGATCGTTATAAAACGCACGACATCGAAATTGTAGTAGACCGAATTGCGGTAGACACCTCTGAAGACATCCAAAAACGGTTATCGGAGAGCATCAACACCGCCATGCATCATGGCGAAAATGTATTGATGATTTTGGATCAAGACACAAATGAGGTGCGTTTTTTTAGCAGAAATTTAATGTGTCCAACCACTGGAATTTCCTATCAAAATCCTGAACCCAATTTATTTTCTTTTAATTCACCCAAAGGAGCCTGCGCCCATTGCAACGGCTTAGGAACCGTAAATGAAATTAATACCAAGAAAATCATTCCAAATCCAAAATTATCCATCAAAGCTGGTGGTTTTGCGCCGCTTGGAGAATACAAATCAACGTGGATTTTTAAACAATTGGAAATTATTGGCGAAAAATTTGATTTCAAAATCACCGATGCGATTGAAAAGATTCCAACCGATGCCATGGAAATGATTTTGAATGGCGGAAAAGAAAAATTCACCATCAATTCTGAAGTCTTAGGCGTAGCCCGAGAGTACAAAATTGACTTTGAGGGAATTTCGCATTTTATCAAAAACCAACATGATGAAAGTGGATCTGCTACCATAAAACGTTGGGCGAAGGAATTTATGGACGAAATTGCTTGCCCGGTTTGTGAAGGTTCCCGATTAAAAAAAGAAGCCAATTATTTTAGAATCCATGAGAAAAACATTTCCGAATTATGCGCTATGGATATTTCGGATTTAACGGCTTGGTTTTTGGATTTAGACCATCATTTAACAGATAAACAAAAACGAATTGCCACCGAAGTTATCAAAGAAATCAAAGATCGTTTGGCGTTTTTGATGAATGTAGGTTTAGATTATTTGGCCTTGAGCCGAAGTTCAAAATCACTGTCGGGTGGCGAGGCGCAACGCATTCGTTTGGCTACACAAATTGGTTCGCAACTCGTGGGTGTACTTTATATTTTGGACGAACCGAGCATTGGTTTACACCAAAGAGACAACGAAAAACTCATACACTCCTTGGAACAATTGCGAGACATTGGCAATTCGGTTCTTGTTGTAGAACACGACAAAGACATGATTGAACGTGCCGATTATGTGATTGATATTGGCCCAAAAGCCGGTAAATTTGGGGGCGAAATCATTAGTATTGGGACTCCTCAAGAAACTTTGGCCTCGAACACCATTACCGCTCAATATTTGAACGGCGAGATGAAAATTGAAATCCCAAATAAGAGAAGAGAAGGAAACGGAAAAACGCTAAAACTGACCGGAGCGACAGGAAACAATCTTAAAAATGTTTCTATAGAACTTCCGCTAGGTAAAATGATTTGTGTAACAGGTGTTTCTGGAAGCGGAAAATCGACTTTAATCAACGAAACCCTCTACCCTATCCTGAATGCCTATTATTTTAACGGAGTGAAAAAACCACAACCGTACAAAAAAATTGAGGGTTTAGAGCACATCGACAAAGTAATTGACATTGATCAGAGTCCCATCGGGCGAACTCCACGTTCGAATCCAGCGACTTACACCGAAGTGTTTACCGAAATTCGAAACTTGTTTACGATGACTTCCGAAAGTATGATTCGTGGCTACAAAGCGGGACGTTTTAGTTTTAATGTAAAAGGCGGACGCTGCGAAACCTGCGAAGGATCAGGAGTTCGCACGATCGAAATGAACTTTTTGCCCGATGTTTATGTAGAATGTGAAAGCTGTCAAGGGAAACGTTTTAACCGAGAAACGCTTGAAATTAGATATAAAGGCAAATCCATTTCGGATGTCTTGAACATGACCATAGATGAAGCGGTGCCGTTTTTTGAAAATATCCCAAAAATTTACAGAAAAGTAAAAACACTGCAAGATGTTGGTTTGGGTTATATAACTCTGGGACAACAAAGCACCACCCTTTCAGGTGGCGAGGCGCAACGCATAAAACTTGCCGGTGAATTATCTAAAAAAGACACGGGAAACACCTTTTACATTCTTGACGAACCTACGACAGGCTTGCATTTTGAAGATATTCGGGTGTTGATGGAGGTGATTAATCGATTAGTCGACAAAGGCAATACTGTTTTGATTATCGAACACAACATGGATGTCATCAAACTCGCCGACTACATTATCGACATTGGTCCCGAAGGCGGAAAAGGCGGCGGACAACTGGTAGCCAAAGGTACACCTGAGGAAATCATAAAAAATAAAAAAAGTTATACGGCTATGTTTTTGAAGAAAGAGTTGGTTTAACTTCCCCTCCCTTGGAGGGGTGCCCGATAGGGCGGGGTGGTTTTTTGTTATTTCCACTATTTTCTGAAATTTCACTGGCGGATTCAAGTCACAAATCCACCCCACAATAAATGGCACCCCCACAGAGGAGGGGAATAAAACAAGGATTATGGAAAACAATCGCAAAATAACGGCTTATTTAAACACATTGCCTATCTATAGAAATTTTGTAGAAAATCTACCTTACAATGCCAATTTAACTAGTAGAGCTCGAGCTTTACGAAAAGCAGGAGTACTATCAGAAGTAATATTTTGGCTTCAAGTTCACAAAGGAAAGTTTTGGAAAATAGATTTTGACAGACAACGAATTATCGGGAATTATATAGTAGATTTTTATATAAAAACCTTAGGATTGATAATTGAAATTGACGGCTCTAGTCATAATGAAAAAGAAGATTACGACAAAAAAAGAGAGGACTATCTCGTTTCGTTAGGATTAAAGGTATATAGAATTTCTGACCTAAGAGTAAAGCATGATTTGAATAATGTGATGAGGGAACTCGAGCAGTACATTATTAAGGAATTTGGATAAATTGTATTTTATGGAAACAAATAAAAACCACCCCGCCTTTCAATCACCCCTCCAAAGGAGG